>JALYIB010000133.1 GCA_030775965.1 Acidobacteriota bacterium
ATGCTCGCCAAACAAATTTCAGGCGACACCGAAAAAGCGCCGTTGCTCGAGAAAATCGCCAAGCAAACTTTCCGCGCCAGCGAAATCGTCAACTCTCTGCTGAACTTCTCGCGTACCTCCACCACCGAATTCGCCGCGGTCGACCTGAATAAAGTCATCAGCGAAACCGTGAGCCTGCTCGAACACCAGCTCGGCAAGGCGCGCATCGAAGTGAAACTGGCGCTCGACGAAAAACTGCCGCGCATCAAAGGCAATCCCGGAAAATTGCAGCAGGTATTCCTGAATCTCTTTCTCAACGCCCGCGACGCCATGGAAAACGGCGGCACGCTCGCCGTCAAGACCGCCTGCTCGGAGGACCGCCAAGTGCGCGTGACTGTCGCCGACTCCGGCGCCGGCATCGCCGCCGAAAACCTGACGCGCATCTTCGACCCCTTCTTCACCACCAAGGCCGCCAAAAAAGGCACCGGCCTGGGACTCTCCGTCAGCTACGGCATCGTCAAGGAACATGGCGGCGAAATCGAAGTCGTTAGCGAATGGGGCGCCGGAACGCGCTTCGAGTTATCGTTCCCCGAGGCCGCCCCGGAGGCCAAACCCGCTCCCCGCGCCGCCAGGGCGTGGTCACAACCCGCGCCCGTGCAGGCGATTTCGTCCTCCACGGTAAGCGCGGTCTCGTCCCCCAGCGAAGTAGTCGCGCGATCGAATAACATCATCCAGTAATGGCCGGCACTCTTCCCCATCTTCCGCCCGATGTCTCGACATCGGAACCAACCCACGGCCACATCCTGGTCATCGACGACGAGCCCGATATCCGCGAAAGCCTCGAAGTCCTGTTGTCGTCGGAAGGCTATCGTGTCGATCTGGCCGCCAACGCCGCCGAGGGCCTCAAGCGCCTCGAGTCCTCGACTTTCGATCTGCTCCTGCTCGACCTGATGATGCCCGACAAGAGCGGCATGGAAGTGCTCGAAGAAATCCGCGTGCGCGACCGCGAAACCCCCATCTTCCTGATCACCGCCTACGGCTCCATCGAAGTCGCCGTCACCGCACTCAAACGCGGGGCGAACGATTACTTTTCTAAACCCTGGGATAACCAGAAACTCCTGATCGAGATCGACCGCATGATCTCGAAGCGCCGCCTGGAGCGCGAAAACACCGAGCTCAAACGCGCTCTACGCCAGCGCTACAGCTTCCCCAACATCGTCGGCAAGAGCGAGCGCATGCTCAAGATCCTCGACCTGGTCGGCCAGGTCGCCGCCTCGCGCGCCACCATTCTCATCACCGGCGAAACCGGCACCGGCAAGGAGCTCATCGCCAACGCCATCCACGCCTATTCCGTCCGCGCCGAGCATCCCTTCGTCCCCGTGCACTCCGGCTCCGTGCCCCCGGACCTCCTTGAATCCGCCCTCTTCGGCCACGTCAAAGGAGCCTTCACCGGCGCCGTGGCCTCGCGCAAAGGCTATTTCGAAACCGCCAACCGCGGAACCATCTTCTTTGACGAAATCGGAACCATCTCGCTCGAAACCCAAACCAAACTCCTCCGCGTAATCCAAGAGCGCGAGTTCATGCCGCTAGGCTCCACTGAAACCATCCGCGTCGACGTCCGCATTGTAGCCGCCACCAATGCCGACCTCAAAAAGCTGGTAGACGAGGGCCGCTTCCGCGAAGACCTCTACTACCGCCTCAACGTCATCAACCTGGCGCTCCCGCCGCTGCGCGAACGCAAGGAAGACATCCCCGCGCTCGTCGACTATTTCTTCACCAAATACTGCCGCGAAAACGACAAGCTGCTCGACCAAGCCGGCCGCTCTCGCCTCACCTTCGAGCCCGATGCCATGCAGATCCTCATGGACCACGCCTGGCCCGGCAACGTCCGCGAACTGGAAAACGTTGTCGAACGCGCCGTGGTTCTCGCCTCGCAGCCCCCCGTTCCCGTCGACGTCCTCCCCGAGCACCTGCTCGAATCCAAAGGCCTCCGCATCCGCCGCGACGAAAGCGGCCGTCTCCCCTCCGACGCCTCGCTCTTCGAAATCGTAGCCGACTACGAGCGCCGCAAAATCATCGAACAACTGGAAGCCTCCGACTGGAGCCAAACCGCCGCCGCCGAAGCCCTGCGCATCCCGCTCTCCACGCTCAACCAAAAGATCAAGCGTCTGAATATCGATGTCCGAAAGCGCTCGGGCGTATAACCCGCCTCTTCCATCCGCTGCCAGCCGGCAAACTCCCCTCCGCAAGCGCCACCACCAACAACTTTGGAATAGTACTTGCAATGGTAAGGTCATGGCTAAGCAAGTTCCCTTACAACGTAATTGGTGTTCGGAGCTAGTGTCCGTGGTCCGCGTCAACCGCACCGGCGGCACCGAATCGATCCCCGGCAACCTCGAAGAAATCGCCGAAAGCAACGCGGTCGTTCTTACCGAGTCTCCGGTTCCTGTTCAAAGCAGAGTGCATATCGCCTGCCGCACCCACGTCCTGCGCGGCGTTTCGAAGTCCTGCACTAAGGCTTTCCGCTTAGGGCGGCCCTCAGGTTCCCTAGAAAGATGTGCTCGCACGAGTTGCGTGCTTCGCACTTTTTTCGACGGTCCGCTTGAGCTCAAAAGCGAAGCTTACGCGCGATCGAACGATTGAGTGCTGAGCGTGTTTAAGGTTAATCTCAGTAGCCGGCGTTAAACTCAGGAAGTGGAAACCGCACTCGCCTTCGGAAAAGAGCGGCTCCCGGTCACCATACCGGACCGCTATCGCTGCCAGGTACTCACCTGGAAATCCGCCTCGCCCTTGACCGACGCTGTCGCCGCGATTGAAGCCGCCCTCGACGCTCCCGCCGCCGGACCGCCTCTAGCCGCCGTCATCGCCGGAAAAAAATCGGCCGCGATTTCCGTGTGCGATATCACCCGCCCCGCGCCCAATCCAGTAGTCCTGCCGCCCCTGCTCCAGCGTCTCGAAGCCGCCGGCATCCCCCGCACGAACATCACCCTCCTGATCGCCACTGGCCTGCATCGCGCCGCCACCGATGCCGAAGTCCGCCACATCCTCAGCCCCCAGATCGCCGCCCATTACAACATCCTCAATCACGACGCCCGCCAGCGCGATCGGCATCGCCACCTGGGCACGACCCGCTCCGGCACGCCCGTCTGGATCGACGAACGTTTCCTCGCTGCCGACCTGCACCTGAGCCTGGGTTTCATCGAGCCCCACCTGATGCTAGGCTTCTCCGGCGGTAGAAAGCTAATCGCTCCCGGCCTCGCCGCGCAGGAGACCATCAAGGAACTCCACAGCTCGCGTTTCATGCGCGACCCCCGCGCCCGCGAAGGTTCCATCGACGACAACCCGCTCCACGCCGAGTTGCTCGAGATCGCCCGCCTGGCGCGCCACGATTTTCTGATCGACGTCGCGCTCTCGCACGACCGCCGCATTGCCGCCGTCTTCGCAGGCGAGCCCGCCGGAGCCCACCGCGCCGGCGTCGATTGGGTCCGCTCCTCGCTAACTCAGCATCTCGATCAGCCCGCCGACGCCGTCATCACCACCGGCGGCGGCCATCCCCTCGACATGACGTTCTACCAGTGCATCAAAGGCATCACCGCCGCCGAAAATATGGTCCGCCGCGGAGGCCGCATTCTCATGGTCGGCGCGTGCTCGGAAGGCGTAGGCAGCGCCGAATTCAGCGACATGATGACTCGCTACTCGTCCGGCAGCGCCTTCCTGCGCGGCATCGAAGGAGTGCCCGTCACCGTCGATCAGTGGCAGCTCGAAAAACTCGCGCTCGTGACGCAAAAAAACGAAGTCCTGTATTTCGTCCCCGGCCTGCCCCCGGAATATCAGGCTAAAATGTGGGGCCGCGCCTACCCGCATCCGCAGGAAGCCGTCGACGCCCTCTGCGCCGGCCTGAGCCCCGGCGCGCGCATCGCCATCGTCCCCCAAGGCCCGTATGTTTTAGCGCAAGTGAGAGCGTGAACTCAGCTACAATAACGGAGATATGAAATTTGCAGTCATTGTCGATTACGACCCCAACAACCCCAAGATCCCCGTCGTGCGCCCGCCGCACCGCGAGTATCTCAAGCAGATGTTCGCCGGCGGCAAGCTGATCCTCTCCGGCCCCTTCACCGAAGGCGTCGGCGCCCTGATTGTCTACGAAGCCGCCTCCAAGGAAGAAGTCGAGGCACTGATGGCCGCCGACCCCTTCGTCAAAGAAGGCGTGTTTAAATCCTGGGTGGTCCGCCCCTGGAACCCGCTGTTCTGCAATCACAGTCTGCTGCCCGCCTAATCGTGCCCCTGCGGATGAGTGTGCGGATGCGTGTGCGGGTGCGAATGAATTTCTCCCGAAGCATGACGGTGCCGATGCGCGTGAACCATATTGGTGCGGCTCAACAGCGCCTGATCGCGCAGTAGCACCGCCGGTTCCCCGGCAGCCGCCACCTGGCCCTCGTGCAGCACCACGCAATGGTCCGCGATGTCCTCGACTAACGCCAAGTCGTGAGTGGCCGTGATCACCGTGCGCGCCCCATCGCCCCAGGCGATCAACATATCGATGATCTGGCTCTCGCTGCGCGGATCGAGCCCCGCCGTCGGCTCGTCCAGTAGCAACACTTGCGGAT
>JALYIB010000134.1 GCA_030775965.1 Acidobacteriota bacterium
CCGCCGCCCCGTCCGCCCATCATGTTACCCAGAATCATTCCGGTGAGGAAACCGGTGCCGCTGCCGCCCCGGCCGCCTCGTCCCAGCAGCCACAACAAAAAGAAGAGCCCCAGCAGGATCAGGGGAAACGGGATCGAGGGTTGGCGCACTTGGCGGCCGGTTACGCGCAACGGCTCCGGGCCGCCCAGCTCCACGCCTTTGGCTTGCGCGATGATCGCCCCCATCTGCTGCGCCGCCGCCAACAGAGCGCCGCCATAGTTGCCTTGTTGAAGGATCGGGCGGATCTGGCGCAGAATTCCGCCGGCCGCGCCGTCGCTGATGAGGGGCTCAATGCCGTAGCCCAATTCCGCACGGCTCTTGCGATCCTTGACCGCCAGCAGGATCAGAATCCCCTCGTCCTTGCCCTTCTTGCCAATGCCCCATTCGCGATACAAGCGGTTGGCGACGTCCTCCACCGGCTCGCCGTCGAGCGTATTCACCAATACCATCGCCATCTGCACGCCCGTGACACGCTCCAGATTCGCGCAGTAGTCTTCGAGAGTCTGCTTATTCGCCGCATCCAGCGTGTTCGAGAAGTCGTTCACATAGCCCGTGGGCTTAAGGGTTTTTGTGTCCAGACCCCAAGCCGTCACCGCCAGTGCCAACCCCGCAGCGATCTTGAGGAAAGATTTCATGCGAACGGTAGCGGGCGGTGGCTTAACCCTTCAGGTCCTGGCGGCGGACACGGAACCCTTCCAGCCGCCCCAACATGGCCACCGCCGTTTGCTTCGGATCGAAGAACTGCTGGGCCAGTTTCTGCACCTGGGCCGCTGTCACTTTTTCGATACTCTCCAGCATCTCATCCAGGGAAAAGAACCGCTGGAAATATAATTCCTGGCGCGCCAGATTGCCCATGCGGCTGGAGGTCGATTCCAGCCCCAGCATGAACGAACCCTTCAGATGATCCTTGGCGCGGCGCAGCTCTTCGGGCGTCACCAGGTGGTCCGTGATCTCACGCATCTCGTGCACGATGGAATCGATTACCTTGCCCGCCGACTTGGGCGACGTCCCCGCGTAAACCATCATGCAGCCGGCGTCGTGATACATCGTGAGCTCGGAGTAAACGGTATACGCCAGCGCCTGCTTCTCGCGAATGTTCTGGAACAGGCGTGAGCTCATGCCGCCGCCCAGAATCGCGTTCAGGATGTAACAAGCGAAGCGGTCGCGGTGCGGCATCGCGATCGAGGGCACGCCCAAGTACAAGTGCACTTGCTCCAGCGAATTCTTTTCACGAAACACCAGCGGAGCGTGCGCCTGCGGCCGCCCATCGGCCTTGGGCAGCGGCTGCGTCTTCAGCGCGCCGAAATGGTCTTCGGCCAGCCGCACCAGTTTCTTGTGCGTCAAGCTGCCCGCCGCTGTGATCAAGATATTTTTCGGCGTGTAATAGCGTTTATAGTAACGCTCCACGCTATCGCGGTCGAAACTGCGTATGGTCTGGCGTGTCCCCAGAATCGGACGCCCCAGCGAATGCCCCTTCCAGAAATTGCTGGCGAAGATTTCGTGGATCAGGTACTCGGGGTTATCCACATCCATCTTGAGCTCTTCGATAATGACGCCCTTTTCCTTCTCGATGTCGCTCTTCTCGAATAGCGGGTGCCGCACCAGGTCGGAGACGATCCCGAAAGCGCGCGGCAAATGCTCATCGAGCACCTTTACGTTGTAGCTGACCAGTTCCTTAGAAGTAAACGCGTCCAATCCGCCGCCAATCGAATCCACCGAGCGCGCAATCTGCTCGGCCGACTGGTTCTTGGTGCCCTTAAACAGCATGTGCTCGATGAAATGCGAAATGCCGGTTTCTTCGAGCGACTCCTCGCGCGATCCGGTGCCAATCCATACGCCCACCGACACGCTCCGCACATGCGGCATGCGTTCCGTGACGACGCGCACGCCGTTAGGCAACACCGTGCGCTCGATCTCGCGGATTTTGTGGGGGGTCCTGCTGCGGCTCGTCATGTAGGCGTCTTTATTGTACCGCGCGCGTCTGTCTGGAGCGTGAATGTTATACTGATGGTATGCGGCAACCCATTGTAGGCATGGAACTTGCCGATATTCAGGCGGCTCTGGGAGCCCTTTCTGACGCCCCCCCCGCGTTCCGCGCTCAACAGTTATACGATGCGGTTTACCGGCGGCGGGTCGCAGACCTCGGCGCGATCTCGAACCTCCCTAAACCATTACGAGACCGCCTGGCCGAAGAGTTCCCGTTGGGTCTGCCAGCCGTCGAGCGCCGCTATAATTCGACCGACGGCACCTGCCGCTATTTATTAAAGTTGCACGATGGAAAGACCGTCGAGACCGTCTGGATGCCGGCTGAGGAAGGCGCTGACCGCGCGACGATCTGTATTTCGAGCCAAGTTGGCTGCCCCGTCGATTGCAAATTTTGTCTCACCGCGCTGCTTGGCCTGGAGCGCCACCTGACCGCCGGGGAGATTGTGGGCCAAGTGCTGGTAGCCGCCGGAACCGCGCCCGTCGAGCGCCTGAACATCGTGATGATGGGCCAAGGCGAGCCGCTGCTCAACCTGGCGAACGTCTTGAAGGCCACGCGACTGCTGATGGACCCCGCCGGCATCGCACTCTCGCCGCGGCGCATCACGCTGTCGACGTCCGGCATCATCCCCAAGATCGCCGAGCTAGGGCAAGCGCCGCTGCGTCCCAAACTAGCGATCTCCCTCAACGCCTCCAGCGAAGAGCAGCGGCAAGCGTTGATGCCCATCACCCGCAAATATCACTTGAAAGATCTGATGGAAGCTTGCCGAGCCTATCCCCTGCGCCCGTGGGAAAAGCTGACCTTCGAATACGTGCTGTTGAAAAACGTGAACGACACCGACGCCGACGCCCGCCGCGTGGTGCAGTTGCTCGCGCGCCTGAACGCAAAGGTGAACTTGATCGCCCTCAATCCCGGCCCCGGCATTCCCTTCGAGACCCCCGACCCCGCCCGCGTGGCGTCTTTTCAAGCGATCATCCGCCGCTCGCTCCCATGTTTCATCCGCAAACCGCGGGGACTGGACGTGTACGCGGCGTGCGGACAACTAAAGCGGATGGAGACGGCCGGGCTTACGCAAATTCAATAGGGCGGGAGTCTAAGTTTTTGTGGTCGCGATAGGCTAAATGAAAGGGCGAGCCTCGTTAAGATCGGTATCGGCATAAAACCGATGGTGGTAACGGTGCCCGGAAATGCGAACGACGATCTTCCGATCGGAACGCTAAAGTCGATACTGAGAAAAGCGGAGATCAAAGAAGAAACGCTACGCAGTGGTTTACGAGAAGGCGGCCGCTAATTGGGCGGCATACGCTCCCGATCTCCCAGGCTGCATCACCACTGGCTCCACGCTCGAAGAGACCAAGCGCAACATGCGCGAGGCGATGGCATTGCACCTCGAAGCCATGCGCGAAGTGGGTGAGCCCGTGCCGCCGCCGACCGCAGATGTCGATTTCGTGGAACTCGAAATCGCCGCTATCTAGTTTCTATTCCGGATTATGCCAGCCCCCAATATCCGCCGCCAGCGCATCCGCTTCCGGAGGACCCCACGTCCCCGGCTGGTATTCATGCAGCGGCAAGCTCCGGTCCGTGACGCCGTCGACGGCGGACCACGCCGTCTCCACAGCATCTTCGCGCACGAATAGCATGCCGTCGCCGCGCATGGCGTCGGTCAATAAGCGCTCGTAAGGGCTCACCGCTCCATCGATGTCGAGCTTCATCACCGACAGTTCCGTCGACATCGGCACCAAGTCATACCCCGGCCGCTTCACGCGGATTCCCAAGTTGACGCGGAAATCCGGGTCCAGGCGGAAGCAAACATAGTTGGCGCCGAAGGGCACTCGCCACAACGGCGATTCACGCAGGCGCACCACCACTTCGGTTGCCTTCACGGGCAGACATTTCCCGGCCCGAATCAGAAAGGGCACGCCGGACCAACGCCAGGAGTCCAATTCGAGACGCACGGCGGCGTAGGTCTCGGCTCGCGAATCCGGCGCTACACCCGGTTCATCGCGGTAGCCGGCGAACTGTCCCAGCACGGTCGTGGCCGGCGTCAATGGAACAATCGTGCGGAAGACTTTGGCTTGCTCATCGCGAAGGGCGTCCGGGTACAGGCTGGTGGGCGGCGCCATCGCCAGGATGCCTACCACTTGCAGCAAGTGGTTTTGCACCACGTCGCGAATCGCCCCCACTTCGTCATAAAATTTGCCGCGGCCCTGCACGCCGAAGTTCTCCGCCATGGTGATTTGCACGCTGTGGATGTAGCGCCGGTCCCAGATGGGCTCCAGAAACGAATTGGCGAAGCGGAAGAACAGGAGATTCTCCACCGCCTCCTTGCCCAAAAAATGATCGATGCGGAAGATCGACGATTCCGGGAAGACGGAACTGAGGATGGCGTTCAACTCCTTGGCTGACGCCAAATCGCGCCCGAACGGTTTTTCCACCACCACGCGTGCGTTTTTCGCGCAGCCCGAGCGCCCCAGCGCCTCCACCACTTCGCCGAACAGGCTGGGTGGGATCGCCAGATAATGCGTAGGGCAACTGCAATTGCCGAGGCGGTCGCGAAGCTGCTCGAAGGTTTTCGGATCCTGATAGTCGCCGTCGATATATTGCAGCAGCCCGAGCAGTTTCGCGAAGGCCGCCTCGTTCAGCCCGCCGTTCGCCGTGACGCTTGCGCGCGCCCGCTCCTGGAGTTTTTCGAGCGTCCATCCTGCTTTGGCGACGCCAATCACCGGCACATTCAATTCCCCGTGCAGCGCCATTTGCTGCAGCGCCGGGAAGATTTGCTTGTAGGCCAAATCTCCGGTTGCGCCGAAAAATACCAGCGCGTCGGAGGGTACGGAAGAATTGGGCACGGCGCTTACGGCTTCCAATCCACGCGCAAAATATTGAATTCGTAATTGCCTTTGCTCCGATAGCTGGAGGCGAAGATTAAATACTTGCCGTCCGGCGAGAACTCTGGGAAGGACGTGAACTTCTGGTAGTCGGTGACTTGTTCGAGCCCCGTGCCGTCGGGGTTAATCAGGAACAGATCGAAGGACCCCGAATCGCACTTGTTCTTGTTCGACGCGAACAAGATCTTGCGGTTGTCGGGCGTAAATGTGGGCGCGAAGCTAGCGCAACCGAAATTCGTAATCTGCTGGGCGCTGGAGCCGTCGGCATTCGCGACGAATAGTTCCATCTTCATCGGCGTCGTCAGATTTTCTTTCAACAGCTCGCGATACTGAG
>JALYIB010000135.1 GCA_030775965.1 Acidobacteriota bacterium
GAAGTGGACAATAGCGGGCACATGGACTTTGTGCTGTTCCAGTTCAGCAGCGCTATTAATTCAGCTTCGGTGGTGCTTAATCCGGTCTGCAATTGTGGTTATACGGACTCGACGTATTATACCGGGAACCTTACCGGCACGATAGCCGGATTGTCACTGGCGCAGCTCAGCTCCGTCGGCTTATACTCCACCGAAAGTCAGTCGGGCGGCAACACCCAGCAGAACGTTGGGATTTCCGGTATCAGCGGTGGGGTGACCAGCATCCTGCTCGGCGCGGACACTGCTGGACCGCATTTCGGCAGCGACTATTTCAAAATAGGATCCCTTACATATACGACCGGTTCAAGCGTTCCTGAGCCGAGCTCGCTCCTGTCGCTGGGGGGTGGTCTAGGTCTGCTCGCCTGGTTGAGCCGGCGTAAGATCGCCAAGAGGACTTCCCACGTTTAGCGCAACATCACATCGGCTTTAAAAGGGCGGGTGTTCAAAAGTCCGGTCATCGGTTGGCTTTCGAAGGGCAGGCTTTGAGCCTGCCTTTTTCCTTTTCGCGACGGTGACTTTTTCGTCGGCAACTACAGACAGCATGGCCATTTTGGTAAAACCCCGCTCGAAGGGTTGTTGCGACCCCGCGGAAAGGGAGAATCACCGCCCAAAGCGATAGACCGATCCACTAGCAAAGTACCTATACCCCTCCTGGTACCTGCCCCTTACCACTGGTATCTGGTTCGAACTTAAATCCCGCCCTAACATAGTGTTAAAAGCGCGTTACGACGCTTCAGCACAATGATTTGACGGAGGATCGCAATGAAGAGCATTTTCGGTTTGGGCGCGATTTTGGCAGTTTTCGCGGCCAGCCACACCGCCTTGGCAAGTCCGATCGGGTCGACACTCATCTACAACTTAACGGACGGCGGTGCCTGCTCGGGCGGCTGCGGAACAGCTCCCTTCGGTACCATCACCTTAACCCAAACCTCCGCTGACGATGTAACGGTGAGCGTAGCGCTCACCAACGGCTTCTTCATCCAGACCGGCGGCCCGCACGAGACATTTGGCTTCAGCATCGCGGGTGATCCCGCAATTACAATGAGCAGCTTTTCGAATTCTCACTTTAGTACCGACACCACTTTCAGCGGCGCCGGTTACAATTACGGCGTTCATGGACCGGCTCCAAACGTCCACTGTTGCAGCACTTTTTCCTTCGTCGTAGCTCTAAAGACGCCGGGTGCGCTTTCAATCACCAGTTTCGGCCAAAACTTTGAGGCCGACATGTTCAGCAACGCAACGGGGAATGGGGGTGAGGTAACTGGTAATGGCGCTTGTGTGGGCGGCTCGGTTTGCGGTAGCAGTGCGCCGGAACCGGTCTCCTTGGCGTTGACGGGGAGCGGCCTGGTTGCGTTGCTCTTACTGCGTCGCCGCACCCGCCGCGGCTGAGACTTGGCAGTGCCAGTCCTCCCCAGCCGAAGGGTTGAGAGCCTGCCCTTTCTTTTTCCACTGGGCAACTTTCTCCTTGCCGGTTGCGGCGAATCAGGGGCAAGGCGCCACACGGCGCAGCCGCTACTCAGGGCAAGTTGATATACTGAAACCGGAGGTCTGGATGCCATCTCGTCGCCGCTCTTTTCTTTTGGTACCGCTCTTTGCCGGTTTGTGCACGGTCAGCGTGGTCCTCGTGGCTACCAGGCACGTTTCGGCGGCCTCCCCCAGCGACGATGCTGTGGGCCAGAGTATGAAATCCTTCACCAGCGTATTTGACGCGGTGGAACAGAACTTCGCCGACAAAGTGGACGCGGATAAAGCGGTGTACAATGGCGCCATTCCGGGCATGCTGCGCACGCTCGATCCGCACTCCAATTTCTTCGATCCCAAAGCCTATGCGGCCCTGCGCGAAGATCAGCGCGGCCAGTATTACGGCGTAGGCATGCAAGTGGGCCCGCGCAGCGGCAAGACCATGGTGATGTGGCCGTTTGAAACTTCACCGGCCTATCGCGCCGGCCTGCGCCCGGGCGACATGATCGTTCAGGTGAATGACAAAAAGACCGAAGGCCTCAACACGTCTGAGATCGCCGAGCTGTTGAAGGGGCCCCGCGGCACCAAGGTCCAGGTCACCGTCAATCGCGAAAGCCTCGCCAAGCCCATCACCTTCGATATCGTTCGCGACGCCATCGCGCGGCCCAGCGTTCCCGACGCGATCTGGCTGAAGCCGGGCATTGCCTACATCAACGTCACTCAGTTCGGTGAAAATACCAGCAAGGAATTTGAAGAGCAGTTCCGCAAGTTGGGCGAAAACAACATCAAGGGCCTGGTGCTCGACCTGCGCGGCAATCCCGGCGGATTGCTGAACGAAGGCGTCGAGGTGGCGGGACACTTTCTCAAGAAGAACGATCTGGTGGTGAGCCATCACGGGCGCGCGCAGCCCAATAAGAATTACGTCGCGCGTTCCGACAACGGCGGCAAGACCTACCCGGTAGTGGTGGTGGTCAACCGGTCGTCGGCTTCGGCCGCGGAGATCGTCACCGGCGCCCTGCAGGATCATGATCGCGCCTGGGTGCTCGGCGAGCCCACTTTCGGCAAGGGTCTGGTGCAGACGGTTTTCCCGCTCAGCGAGAATACGGGACTGGCGCTGACCACGGCGCATTACTACACGCCCAGCGGGCGCTTGATCCAGCGCGATTATTCCAACGTCTCTTTCCTGGATTATTACTATCGCACGCGCAACGAGCAGAAAGACATGACCGACGTCAAGATGACCGATAGCGGCCGCACGGTGTACGGCGGCGGCGGCATCACGCCGGACGAGAAGTACGTAGCGGCCAAGCTCAATAAGTTTCAGATCGAAGTGCTGCGCAAGTTCGGCTTCTTCAATTTCTCGGCGGCTTACTTCGGCCCCAAGGCCGATGCCCGCCTGCCCAAGGGCTGGGAGCCGGATGAGAACCTGGTCAACGAGTTCCACGAGTATCTGATGAAAAACGGCTTCGAGTTCACCGAAGCCGACTTCACCGCCAATCATCAGTGGGTGAAAGAACAGCTTAAGCGTGAGATGTACATTACAGCCTTCAGCTGGGAACAGTCCGTTCGCGTCGGCATCCAGCAAGACCCCGAAATCGCGCAGGCGATTGAGGCGATGCCGAAGGCCGTCACGCTGATCGAGACTGCCAAGAAGCTGCTGGTACAGCGCATCACGCAGCAAGAACACTTGCCGCGCTAGTGTCGCGCTAAGATAAGAGTTGCCCCCGCAGATCACCGTCCTCGACGCCGGAGGACAATACTGTCATCTCATCGCCCGTAAAGTCCGTGAATTGGGCGTGTACGCCGAGGTGGCTGCGAGCGAAACACCGGCGGCGCAGTTGGCCGGACGCAAAGGGATCGTCATCTCCGGCGGTCCTTCGAGCGTTTACGATTCTGGCAGCCCCGCCATCGACCCGGCTCTGCTCGATTCCGGAATTCCGGTGCTGGGTATTTGCTATGGACAGCAGCTCATGGCGCATCTTCTGCACGGTTCCGTCCGCAAAGGCGACAAAGGCGAATATGGATTCGCGCATCTTGATTTGACCGCCTCCGATTCCCTTTTTCGCGGAATCTCCGGACGCCAGCAGGTGTGGATGAGCCATCGCGATCTGGTAGTCCAGCCGCCTGAAGGCTTCGCCGTGCTGGCCACCACGGCTACTTGTCCCGTCGCGGCCATGGGTTCTCTCGCGCGAAAACTCTATGGGGTCCAGTTTCATCCCGAGGTCGCGCACACCCCGTGCGGCAAAACCATCCTCTCCAATTTCCTGTTCGACATCTGCGGCTGCGCGCAGGACTGGGACCCCGCGGGCCAGCTCGCTGCACTCGAAGCTCACATCCGCCAGACAGCCGCTGGGCGCAACGTGTTCTTCTTCGTCAGCGGTGGCGTCGATTCCACCGTCGCCTACTCCCTGTGCCTGCGCGCGCTCGGTCCGGACCGCGTCCACGGCACTTACGTCGACACCGGTATGATGCGCGAGGGGGAAACCGAATTCGTGCGCGCGCATTTCGCTGCGCTCGGTTCGCACTCTTTCTTTGTCGAAGACGCCAGTGAGTTGTTTCTCTCGGCCTTGGCCGGCGTGATTGAGCCGGAGCGAAAGCGCCACGTGATCGGCGAGAAGTTCGTTGAGGTGCAGCAGCGGATTCTCGAAAGCGAACATTACCTGGACGGGCGTTGGATCCTCGGCCAGGGCACGATTTATCCCGACACCATTGAATCGGGCGGCAGCGCCAAGGCCGATCTCATCAAGACGCATCACAATCGCGTCGCCGGGATTCAAAGACTGATCGAGGATGGCCGCATCATTGAACCGCTCTCTTCGTTTTATAAGGATGAGGTGCGCGCCATTGGCCGCGAGTTGGGCCTTGCACCGGAGTTGCTCGATCGTCATCCCTTCCCCGGACCGGGGCTAGCGATTCGTTGCCTGTGCGCGGACTCGCCAGCGCAACTCCAGCGAGTCGATGATGGCTGGATCATTCCCGTGCGTTCCGTCGGCGTCCAAGGCGACTCGCGTACCTATCGGCCGGTGCTCGCGGTGGAAGCGGCGCCGGAAAGCGAAGATGAAGTGGCCGGCCTTACGAATCGGCGTCCCGATGTAAACCGCATTATCGGCATCGCGCACACCTGCCAGCCCATGGCCAGCTTGCAGGTGATGCCGGCTCACCTGACCGCCGAGCGCATGCAGCGCCTCCGCCGCGCGGACGCGATTGTGCGCAAGCTTTCGCGGGAATCGGATTTCGATAAAACTGTCTGGCAATTTCCGGTGGTGGTGATTCCGTTAGGCACGCCGCAGCGGCCCGATTCCGTGGTGCTGCGGCCCATCGATTCGGTGGACGGAATGACGGCGCGTGCGGTGCGCCTGCCCGCGGACCTGCGGGAGCAAATGGTGGAGGAGTTAATGCAGATGGAAGGTGTGGCCGGCGTGTTCTACGATCTCACCAACAAGCCGCCGGCCACGATTGAGTGGGAATGAACTATTCTTTCTTCTTGCCCTGGCCGCGGCCCGCGGTCGACGGCGGCACCTTGTTCTTCGCGCGCAGGTAAACCGCCAGCGTGCCGTACATTTCGTTGGAGTGGATCACGGCGGCATCGAGCACACCGAACATGGTGCGGTCCCGTCCGAACATTTTTACGGTTTTGGTGGCGTCCGCATCGGTCATGGCTGCGTAGATGGGATCGCAGAAATCGAAGGCCGCTTTGAGCGCGGCCGTGGCCTCGGCTTTAGAACCTTTGTTCTCGTCGACCTTGGGCGCTTCCTTGCCGCTGGCCATGCCGCAAAGGCCGGCCTGCGCCTCTGCAACGTGCGCCACTGCCTGGCCGTAGGTCCGGCTGCCAGGGCCGGGGATAAAGCCGTAGTCGGCCTCCGGCATATCGTCAGCCGCTTTCGTCACGGTAGCCTTGACCTGGGCGTAGTTCTGCTTCAACTCCGCGGTGAGCGTATTCTGGGCATACACAGCCGTCGCACCCGCGAACAGCGCGAGCATCGTCATCTTGAATTTCATGGTTTGCGTTGTCTCCCTGGTTGTATCTGCTGTGGCTGGCTGAACCGGCCAGAATCCATCTTATCGGGTTTTGAGAAGGGTATCGATGTTTTGCAGGTTCTGGCGGGCAAATTTGGCTTCTTCCAGGTCGCCATTGAGATCGATCATGGTTTGAAAATGTTTGCGCGCGGCGGCCAGGGTTTCGAGACTGCCGTTCGCCGCGGCTTCGCGCGCGTAACACAGCGCCAGGGCGTAGTGCGTGTAGGCGTCGTTGGCATCGTAGGCGAGCGATTTCTGGCAGTAGGCGACGCCCAGCTCGAAGCGCCCTTGCTTACGCTCGGAATCGCACAGCCCGAAGTAGGCCAGGCTGCGCATGTCGCGCCAGGTATCGGTCTGCGCGGCGCGCTTCTTGCGGCCGACGCCGGCCAGGAATCCGAGCACATAGTAATTCATTTTCCCGGCGAATTTGCTGTCGTAATCGCTGAGACGCAAATATTCGGTGTACTCGTACGAAGACTCCGCGAACTGCGAGCTCAACCGCAGGCTTTCCGCCAGCCACAGGTGCGGCTCGGCGGCGGCGGGCGCGAGTTTGATCGACGCCCGCGCGGACTCGATCGCTTGCGGATACAAATCTTTCATGCGATACGCCTGCGCCTGCATGTAGAGCGCGACGGCGTTGCTCCGGTCCCGCTGCGTCACCAGGTTCAACTGGCGAATGGATTCATCGACAGCTCCCGTATCCAGCAGCATTCCGGCCAGGCTCACGCGAGCCTCTAAGTAGTCCGGGTCTATCGCGATTGCCTGGCGCAGCGCCGCCTCGGAGCGCTGTTCATCGAAGAGCGAATTGTAGGCGCGCCCAAGGTACAGCGCGGCTTGGCTGTAGGTGGCATCGATCTGCAAAGCTTTCTCGAAGTGCCCGGCGGCCTTCTTGTAGTTATCGGCGGAACCTTTGTTATAGAACGCCAGGCCATCGTTCAATTCGTCAAGCGCGGCTTTCGTGCGGCGGCGGGCGATTGAAATCTTGATGGTGACGGTCGAATCGCGGCCCGGATAAACCACTTCGTCGCGCGGGCCGTCGGGCTCGTAGCCCATCTTCACGCCTTGAATGGCGTGGCTTCCTGGACGCATGCCGGGAAGACGCAGCGGAGCGCCCTTGCCGGCAAAGCCGCGCGAGGTTCCATCGACGAATACTTCGACGCCGTCCATGTTGGATTCGAAGATCAGCGTGCCGTCGACCGGCGGCGGCTGATGCGCTACCCGCAGTCCGTTGGGCAGAAACGCCAGCAGCATGTTGGGATCGAAACTGCCGCGGTCGGACGTGGGATTCTGTTGGCCTTTGGTCGCTTCGCGCACATTGCGGCGGACGTAGTTTGCAAGCTCATCGGCGGTCACGATGCCGTCGCCGGACTCGTCTGCTTCGCCCTCCAGTCCCTTCACCACGTAGTAGGTGAAGATGCCGTGGCCGCCGCCCCAGTCCTGGCTTTCGAAGGAACGCTCGCGATCGCGGCTGGCGGTGAGCGAAAACATCGAGCGCGACATGTCCAGCAAACTCTGGTTGAGCGCCTGCGCTTCGGCGTCGGGCGCAATCGCGCCGCTATGGCAGGCGTCGGTCAGCAGCACCTTCCATTTCGCTTTGATGCGCGATCCCGCCACTTGGCCCAGCGTGTCCATCGGATAACCGGTTCCGGGGATGTTCGCCGGATCCAGATCGTAGGGGGCGAGATACGCGCGGCCCGCGGAAATGAAGCCGTGGCCGGCGAAATAGATCACCACGCGATCGTCTTCTTTCGCTACCGATGGAAGCCACGTCTCGAGCTCGCGCTTCAGGTTGGCCATGGTGGCCTGCGCGCCGGATAACCGGTGAACGTTCTCGGCGCGGAAATTGCCGCCCTCGGGACTGATCAGGATGGAATAAATCGCGTCGGCGTCGCGCTCGGAAAATTCCAGTTGCGATTTGGCTGGCAGATTTTTGTAGTTCGCGATGCCGACGATCAGGGCGTAGCCGCGCGGTACCGCCACCGCGGGTGCGGGCGCGGTGTTGTTCTCCTCGTACTTGAGATCGCGGCCCTTCTTCTGATCTTGCTTGGGCTGCTGCGCTGGTTGTGCAGTCGCCCAGGCCACCACAGCGATCAGGCTAACGATGCGCCAGACGGAGTTCATACACCACCGGTCCCGATAACGGAGCGGGCGAAGACACCACCACGCTCTCTTTGCCAATACTATTGTCCTGAATGAAGAGCAGTTCGCGCGGGCCCGGCTTGACGACGCCGTTCATATTCCCGGGAAGCTTGCCAGCGGCCTTCACGCCGGCGGAAGTATCCACGCAATCGCCGCGGGCTTTGAAGATGGAGTCGTCGCAGCGCGGCGTGATCTGCGGGGCGCGATCGGCGGGCGCCAGCGGCGCGGGCAGCGGCTGGTATTGCTTGCCCATATCCACGGGGCTCAGCAGCCAATACACCACGTCTTGTCCCGGCGGGCCGCTCACCTTGAAATACCCTTGTCCGGCGGGCACCAAGTAATCTTTCGCCGCCTCTATCCGGTTGTTGCCGCCGGTGTCCGCTCGCGGGAAAAGCAGCTCATAATTGCGCGAGGTGCCCATGTCGATCACATAAAGATACCCCGCGAGTGACGACGAAAAACGAAAGCGGAGCTTTTCGCCCGCTTCGAATACGTGTGCGGGATTGACGGCGCTCCAGCCCGCTGCATCCTGGCGCTCTACCGCGACGCGGATGCGCTGCGGTTCTTGCGCCCACAGGACGCTGGCGCCCAACGCGACCATGGCCAGCCTGCGCATTACTGATGCTTCAACTTCAGGTCCACCACCAGACGCGCGTCGGGAGCGGAGCTGCGGTTTACAACGTAAGCGGCGGTCTCAATCTTGACGGGTGCGCCGGCGGGCGTGCCGTTTTGCGAGACCACCTTCTCGTTTTCCACCTTTTCAAAAATCAGATCGCGCGCTTGCATTTGGCTGCGAATACGGGCGATGACGTCGTCGCTTACGCTGGCTTGCGCCATCAGCACGCGGTTCGGCGCGGCGGCGGGCGTTACCGCGCTGGGGTCCGCCGGGGCGCTCTGGCCGCCCATGGAATAAATCAGCTTGTCGAGGCTCTGCTCCGGCTGGCGCGAGAGTACGAAGAACAGTTTTTCGCTGCCCGCCTGTTCATCGAAAACGAACTGCCCCTGGTTACCTCCAGGAACCAGGCGGGTTTCGCCGCGGTGCACTTGATTGCTGCCGTTCGAGACTTCGCGCGACGGGAACAGCACTTGCCAGTTCCCGCTCGACCCTTGCGCCACCACATACAGGTAACCCATGGAGTTCGCTTGCGCTTCCAGTCGAATGCGGTCCCCGGAATGGAACACGGTGTCGGGATCCACTTCCTGATATTCACCGGCAGCGTTGCGCTTGAGCACGCTGTAGCGCATCCCCAGCGGACCCGTCGCCGGCTTGTCGACGACAGCTTCCGTGGGAACGGTGACAGCCGGCTGCGCAGGCGCGGAAGTCTTCGCGGGTGTCTTCTTCGCTACCACTTTCGGCGCGGGCGCCGCTGTAGCGGCCGGTGTAGCGGCCGGTTTCGCCGCCGACGCTTCGGGCGGAGGCGTATAGAACAACTCTCGCGCGCGCAAGGTGGCGCTTCCCTGCCCCCAGGCCGCCGCGGCGGTCAGGGCCAGCAGCAGTAACGGTTTCATAGGCACCTCTTGGTCCATGTTAGCTCCATACGGATACGCGCGAATCCATCGGCAACCGGCTCTCGTGAGGCTAGCCTAAGGGTTGATCTAGGGTTTTGCCAGGCGACGCGCGGCTTCTTCTCCTCGATATCGCGCCGCATCTTCCCCATCCAGTAGTTGGCCAGGAGGCCGGCGGCTATGAAAATCAGGATGCCGGTGAGAATTCCCAGAGCCGTTTTGAGCATCAAGACTGCGCTTTGTGAAAGACAAAAAAGAACACGGTCACCGAGAGAGCGGCGAAGGCGTCGATCAAAGCCGTGAGCAAGGTCACCACCGCAATCAGCCCCCGCGCCAGGCTCAGCAAATCCAGGATGAAATCGCCTACCAGCAAAATCGTCAACAGGAGTGTGCCGATGAATGCCAATAACGACGCATGCTTGAGTGTCATGTCTGGAGTATGAAGGCTGCCGCCGCCGGCTGCAAGGGCATTGACAAGTTCCATACTTCGATTATGATAGAACCATGGAATCGTCGCCGGACATCGCCCGCTACGCCGACATGTTCACCGCCATGGGAACCGAATCCCGGCTGCGCATCATGCAGTTGCTGTTGTCGGCGCACCCGCAGGGCCTGGTGGTGGGCGAGATCATGGCGGAGCTGGAAGTTTCCGCCTCGACGCTCTCGCATCATCTGGAGAAACTGAAGCACGAAGGGCTGGTGGACGTGATCCGCGAAGGAACGTTTTTACGCTACACCGCCAACACTCCGGCGCTGCAGGAGCTACTCGGGTTCCTTTACGCCGAATGCTGCACGCGCAACAAGGCGATCAAGCCCGAGAAGATCATCCAGCTCTGTAAATAGTCAGATCAGAAGTGCCACAGCCGAAGTGTGTCTACTCATATCGAAAGAAGGGAAATGCAATGGAAGACCTCAAGACAGTCGTGAAAGAAAAGTACGGGCAAGCCGCCCTCCGCGTGACCAGCGGAGGCAGTTCATGCTGCGGAGCCTCCGCCGCGCTCGAAGGCTGCACCGATCCGATCACCAGCAACCTCTATAA
>JALYIB010000136.1 GCA_030775965.1 Acidobacteriota bacterium
AGTTTCGGTCACAGCCGCTAGCGGTCTGCAGTCGCGCATGGAAGCGCTGGACATGGTGGCCAACAATCTCGCGAATACCACGACGGGTGGCTTCAAACTCGACCGGGAATTCTACAGTGTGTTCACCGCGTCTGAAAATGAGGGCGACGAAGCGTCGACCAAACTGCCGTTGATTCAGAAACAATGGACGGATTTCAGCCAGGGCGTATTGGCGCCGACCGGCAACGCGTTGGATGTAGCGCTTTCCGGCAAAGGATTTTTTGCGGTGAACGGGCCTGCGGGTCCGTTGTATACCCGCAATGGATCGTTCCAGCTTTCTTCCAAGGGCCAGCTTACGACCAGCGAAGGCTATACCGTGCGCGACATTAATGGACAACCTATTCAAACGCAATCGCAAGCGCCGCTGGAGATCGCTGCGGACGGTTCCGTCACGCAGAGCGGGCAAGCCATCGGGCAAATACAGGTGGTGAATTTCACAGATCCATCCGCGCTGCAAAAAATGGGCAACAGTTATTTTCTGCCCAGCGATCCCAAAAACGTGCCCACGGCCGCGGCGGATACCACGGTGATGCAAGGCAAAACCGAGAATTCAAACGTAGCGCCGGCCGAATCCGCCGTGAGGCTGGTGGGGTTAATGCGGCAATTCGAAATGCTGCAGAAGGCCATCACCATTACTTCCGATATGAACAAACAAGCGCTCACCGAGGTAGCTAAGGTGGGTGGGTGACCGGAGCAATAAGACGGGGAGTTGAGGGAACACATGAGGGAACACATGAGGGAACACATGAGGGAACGACATGATTAGAGCTCTGTACAGCGCTGCCAGCGGGATGACCGCCCAGCAAACCAATGTCGACAATATCGCGCACAATCTGGCGAACTCGAATACCGCGGGATTCAAGGCGCGGCGGCCGCAGTTTCAGGACCTGATGTACCAGACCATGGTGCAGCCGGGCGCCGCGGCGGGAGCGCAGACCACGGTGCCGACGGGATTGCAGTTGGGCCTGGGAACACGCGCGGCCTCTAACGAGATCGTCTTCACGCAAGGGAATTTCACGCAGACTTCTAACCCACTGGATCTAGTGATTCAGGGGAACGGCTTTTTCCAGGTATCGCTGCCGAACGGCGAGCTGGCTTACACTCGCGCCGGCCAGTTTCAAATGAGCCGGGATGGCAGCCTGGTGGATGCGAATGGCAATCTGTTGAGTCCGCAAATTACTTTGCCAGCGAACGCGCAGGGGATCACGATCGCTACCGATGGAACCGTGAGTTATAACTTGCCGGGCCAGACCGCGGCGCAGACGGCAGGACAGATCCAACTGGCTGGTTTCATCAATCCCGCGGGTCTGAACAGCCTGGGTCAGAATCTGTATCAGCCGACTTTTGCCTCCGGCGATCCGGTCCTGGGGAATCCGGGCGGGCAGGAAGGTATGGGGACGTTGTTACAGGGTTATACGGAACAATCGAACGTGAGCGTGGTGGATGAGTTCGTCAACCTCATTGTCAGTCAGCGAGCTTACGAGGCTAATTCTAAAGTCGTGAAAGCCGCCGATGAAATGTATCAAATGATGAATAACGTCACGAGATGACGATGGGGTTTCCTCTCTTAATGGCTTTGACGGCGCTGCCGCCGGGTTGCCATACGATTTCGAGCGATGTAATCTTCGCGCGCGATGTCGCGGCGGTCATTCCGGGCTTCTCGCGGGTGGCGGGTGATTTTCGCCTGAGTGCCGTAGCCGATTCCGGCGCGCCGCGAATTTTCGAAGGGGTCGAGCTGCAGCGGATCGGCAAAAATCAGGGCGTAGACCTTCAAGATTTGCCAGACGTGTGTTTTGCTCTCCGCGTGTTTGTGCCGCAGCCGGACGAGATCCGCGCTGCGCTGCGCAAGAGCATGCACGATGTCGCGGGAATCGACACGGCCAAAATCGAAATTTCTTCGAGCAGTCAACGTCCGGTTCCGTTCGGCGAGCTGGTCTTCCCCAAAAGCGGATTGCAGCTATCTTCCGGAATGCGACAGGAAGCGATGTGGCGTGGATTCGTACGCCATAGCGGGGGCGATTTCCCGGTATGGGCCAAAGTGCGTGTCGTCGCGAATCTCACCCGCGTCGTGGCGATTACCAATATCCCCAGCGGAAAGCCGGTTCAGCGCCAGCAGGTTCGCGTCGAAAGCTGCGAAGATTCGCTGCTCGACGAGACCGCCGCGCGCAATCTGGACGATGTGGTGGGGTACTTGCCGAAGAGCGTTCTGCGTGGCGAATTTGCGATTCGCAAAACGCAACTGGCTCCGCCACCCGACGTTACGAAAGGCGATTTGGTCGAGGTTCAGGTGTTCGCCGGCGCTGCACATCTGGTGGTGAAGGCCAAGGCGCAGGCGGACGGATTCAAGGGATCGGCAATTCTGATGCACAATCTCTCGAGCGGCAAAGATTTTCCCGCGATGGTGGTGGGAAAGAACCGGGTTATGGTGGGGGATTCGGTGCAATGAAGAAGATCGCTCTTGCTTTTATGCTGTTGTGCGCGGCTGCCGGCGGGATGCTGGCGGCCAAAAATAATAAGAAAGATCAGACCAAGCCGCCTTCGGCGCTGGATAAGTACATCGAACAGGCTTCGCAGCCGGAAACCACGACTGGCCCCATGGTTCCTACCGGGTCGCTGTGGACGCCGGCGGCGTGGTTCTCGGATTTGGCGGCGGATCAACGTTCCCGGCGCATCGATGACATCGTCACGATTGCGGTTAACGAAAGTGCTTCGGCGGTGAGCACAGGCGCGGTGAAGACGTCACGCCAGTCGAGCGCCAACAGCAGCATCACGGCGCTGGCTGGACTCACGAAGGCTACCGGGCCGTGGGCGAACCTGGCTAACCTGGGCGGTCAAACAACTTTAGATGGACAAGGCACAACCAGCCGCACCACTACCTTGACGACGGTGATCTCGGCCCGCGTGACGCACGTTCTGCGCAACGGCAATCTGGTGGTGGAGGGTACTAAAATTGTCGGGATCAATTCAGAAAATCAGACCATTACGGTGCGCGGCGTGATTCGCCCGATTGACTTGGATACCACCAACACGGTGCCGTCCGCGCGACTCGCGCAAATGGAAATTCAGGTTAACGGCAAGGGCGTAGTGGCGGATGCAGTGCATCGGCCAAATATCCTTTACCGGTTGCTGCTGGGTATCCTGCCCTTCTAGGAGATTCGCGAAAAATGCTTTCTGTTATTCTTCCGCTTTTGACGCTGGCGCTGGAGCCGCAGACCAACGGCGCGCGGCTGAAAGAGGTCCTTACGATTGGGGACGGCTTGGTCACCGTTATTCCGGCGCTGATGATCTCGATTTCCGGAGGCTTGATCGTGACGCGGACCGGGTCGGAGGACAGCCTGGGCGATCAGGTCCACAAGCAACTGCTGGGGAATGCACAGCCTCTGTTGTTGGCCAGCGGTGTTCTAATTGCGCTCGCTCTACTGCCGGGGTTGCCGACGATCCCGTTCCTGCTGATGGGTGGAGGGTTAGGCACCGTTTCCTGGAGAATGCGTCAAAAAACTGCCGCTATCGCCGCGGATTCGACAGTGACGGCGGCCAAACCCAAAGAAAATCTGGAAGGTTTGCTTAAGGTGGAGCCGCTGTCGGTCGAAGTCGGCTTGGGGCTAGTTAACTTGGTGGAGCGCGGCGCCGAGTCGCCCTTGCTCACGCGCGTTGCCGGTATTCGCCGGCAGCTCGCTACGCAGCTAGGCTACTTGATGCCGCCGGTGAAGGTGAAGGATAACATAGCACTGCGATCGCGTGAATATGCGATCCAGATGCGCGGCAGCGAAATCGCCCGCTTCGAGCTGCTGCAGGGGCATGAATTGGCCATCCCGAGCGGAAATCCCGATCCGACGCTGCAAGGCAAGGCGACCGTCGACCCGGCATTTGGACTGCCGGCGATTTGGATTCGCCAGGATCAAGTGGATCGCGCGCGCAGCAGCGGATACACCGTGGTCGACGCGGTCAGCGTCATTGGAACCCACTTGACGGAATTGGTGCGACGGTATGCCCACGAATTGTTCACGCGGCAGGACGCCAAGTTGTTCTGCGACCGCGTGGCGCAGGAAAATCCCAAGGTCGTCGAGGATTTGGTCCCGAAATTGCTACCTCTGAGCACGATCCAGCGAGTGATTCAGAATATGCTCAGGGAACGTGTACCGATCCGCGACGGCGTCGGAATATTGGAGGCACTGGGAGAGGCTGCGCACAGCAGCAAGAACCCGGTCCTGCTGACGGAATATGTGCGGCAGGCTGTGCGGCGTTCGATTGTCAAGCAACTAGGCAACACGCAAGGCGAGCTGCCGACGTATCTGGTGGATCCTTCGCTCGAGCGCTCGATCGAATCGTCGGTCGAGCACGGCGAGATGAACAGTGTGCTGACCATGGCTCCGGAAGCGATACGAGACGTTTTGGGACGGCTGCAACGCAAAATAGCGAAGGCGGAGACGGCGGTTGTGATTACCAGCGCCGGGTCGCGCTATTTTCTGCGGCAGATCGTGGAGTCGTCGATGCCGAGCTTGACGGTGCTATCGCATAACGAGCTGCCGACTGATGTGAAAGTACGTTCGCGCGGGGTAATCGAATAATGAAGCGTGATCAGATGCGAATCAAATCGTATTTCGCGAAGTCCGTCGACCAAGCCATGGCGCAAGCCCGGGAAGAGCTGGGCGAAGAGGCAATGCTTCTCAATACGCGGAAGGCGCCGGCGGGTCATCCGAGCGGAATGAATTACGAGGTCATATTTGGTGTAGTTAGTACGGGTGTGGCGAGTGCGGGTGTAGCAGGCGAGGCGCCGGTTTCCGTTGCGGCGCCGAGGGTAGAAAGCAAGGTCGAAAACGCTACGCCCGAAGCGCATGCGCTCGGCTTGGAGCAATTGCACCGGCAAATCGATGAGATCCGGACCTTATTGCTTCGTTCGTCGCAGGCGCAGTTGACCCTGCAACGGGCCGTTCCGGAACTTGCCGATGTTTACGCGCACTTGATGTCGTCTGAGATAGAACCCGCGTTGGGCAAGGATATTATCGACCGCCTGGAAGCGACCCTGGCCACCGACACCTTCTCCGCGGGCACGGGAAACGCGGGTAACCGCTGGAAGCCGCAGCGCGCCGATCGGGGACGCTTAGAGGCGTTTCTGCGGGTGGAACTGGAAAATCGTGTGGGCTTAGCTCCGCGTCTGGGAGTCGATGAGAACCCGGTAGTGGTTCTGGTGGGTCCGCGCGGTGCGGGCAAGACCACCAGCTTGGCGAAGCTGGCGGTGCTGCGAGAGCGCTTCGCGAATAGCCGGCCGGCCAGACTGTTATCGCTCGATATAACGCGGGCGGCCGCGCATATGCAGCTTCAGGCTGTAGCGAGCGCGAATCATATCGCGTTCGAGGAAGTGCCGGCGGCGTATTTGCTGCCGGGGCTGATCGCGGAAACTCGTCAAAAAGAAACGGTATTTGTGGACACTCCGGGATATTCCGGCGCCGATACCAAGGCTGCCGGAGCGGCCGCGGCGGCGTTCTCGGAATGCCCGCACCTGGACGTTCACCTGGTGGTTCCGGGGTACATGAAGGCTCGCGATCTGCGGCTCTGCATTGAGAGATACGCGCCTTTCCGGCCGACCAAACTACTGGTAACGAAGTTGGATGAGACGCAATCCTTCGGCTCGATATTCTCGGAGGCGGCGCGGGCGGGAATGAAACTTTCGTTTGTGGCGCACGGGCCGGGCATCCCGAACGACATTCGCCCGGCATCGTACAAAGATCTGCTGAGCATGGCGGGGGAACCCGCGAAGGCACGCGCACAGGCGGTGGCGTAAGGACGCATGGCGAGTCTCAGCACATCCGCGTATTCCGAGCAGCCGGAGAATATTACGGCCACGCGTGAGCAGTTGATTCTGGATCATCTGCCGCAGGTGAAGTGGATCGCCACCAGGATTCATGAAAGACTTCCGGGAAATACGAATCTGGAGGATCTGATCTCCATTGGAATCATTGGACTGATCAATGCGATCGACAATTTCGACGCCTCCTTCAACGTCAAGCTGAAGACTTACGCCGAACACAAAATCCGCGGGGCGATTCTCGACAGCGTGCGCGGCATGGATGGCATCGCTCCGCACAAACGCAAGAGATTGAAAATCGTGCAGACGGCGCTCGATACTCTGGAGCAGCGCCTGCAGCGGGCGCCCACCGAAGAAGAGATTGCCGCGGAGCTGGGGCTGCCTCTGCGGGAGTATCAAGAGTGGCTGGCGGATTTGCGCGGGATCAGCATCGGAAGTCTGGACGCGCCGCTCAAGGATGATGACTCGCGGAATCTGGTTAGTTATATCGCCGATACCACCAGCGATTCGCCGGCTTTGCTGCTGGAACGAGCGGAGTTGCAGAAGCTGATTCAGGAAGGCTTGGAGAAGCTGCCGGGGCCAGAGCGGCTGGTGCTGGATCTGTACTACCGGCAAGGCCAGAACATTCGCGAGATCGCCCCTATTCTGGACCTGCACATCACACGTATTTCGCAAATCAAGGCGCAAGCGGTTCTCCGCCTGCGCACCTACATCGAACGGCGCTGGCCGACGCCGCGGGGAGTCTACTAACGTGACCCACATGAACCCATCCATCAAAAGTCTGCTGGACGTCTTAGCGAAGGAACTCGAAGCGCAGTTGGCGCAGGGAAATTCGGGAATCAGCAGCGTAACGCCGAGCGTTAGCGCAGAGCCGGCGCTGTCCGACTATATCTGGTGGTCCAGTGGCCTGAGCTTCGATCCATCCAGCCGCATTCTGCTGGGAGCTTCGCCCGAAACGTGGGAGACGCTATTCGCCGCCGATGAACTGGCGGCGCGGATCACTCCGCTGGTGGAGCAAACGGCCCGCAGCCGGTTTGGCGCGGAAGTTACTTGCCTGGAGGCAGAACGCGCGGACCGTCCGCCGGCAGAGTGGCCTTCCCTGCCGCTGACCATCGCACGCGAAGCGGAGGCGGAAGTCGTGATTTACTGCAGTGTCAGTCCGGACCTGGAAGCGGCGCTGGGAGCATCCGCCCATGAGGAAGCAAAGAAAGAAGGGGAGCCCCTGGCAAACGCCGGTGCAAATTTGGCCGAGATCCTGATGGACGTCACCATGCCGGTGAGTGTTTCACTGGGCCGCACCAAGATGTATATGAAAGATCTGCTGCACTTGGCGAACGGATCGATCGTCGAACTGGATCAGGATCTGGGCGATGAAGTGGAAATTCGGGTAAATAACTGTGTATTGGCGTACGGCGAAGTAGTAGCGGTAGAGGGTAATTATGCGGTGCGTATTTTGAGAATGGCGCCGGGCCGGAACACTCCGGACCTTAGGGGAGCGCGGAAAACAGCGGCGGCCTGAGCGGCTAGGCAACTCAGGTAAGAAAGAACTCTACAATTTGGGGGTTCTTGCGATATAGAAGGAGCAGTGCAATGAAATTAGAGAATAATCTCTTGAACATCTCAATGCCACAAAGCGACCGAGTGCAAGAGCCATCTAAGGCCCAGAGCCAAGCCTCTGGCCGCGCGCAGTCTGCCCTGACTGCGGGGGATGGAGTGGATCTCGGAAGTCAGGCGGGGTTGGTTGCAAGCGCGCAGACTGCCGGCTTATCTGATCGGGCGAGCATCACGCAGAGTCTGCGGGCGCTGGTTCAATCCGGTCAGTATAAAGTGGATACCGCCGCGCTCGCCTATTCGATCGTATCGGCTGCCCAGTACGGGGACTAGGCCGATCCTATGAATCCTCAAAAGGAATCGGCGCTGGAAATCTGCCAGCGTGCCGAAGACATGTTGCGTGAAGTCCAGAGCGGGGACTTGGTTCCCGGGATGGAAATGCTCGCGCAGTGGGAAACTGAACTGGGGCAGGTGGCTGCATTGCTCGAAGCTACGCACGGTTCGGTGACGGACGAGTTTAAACCGCGCCACAATCCTGCGGTGCGGGAAACAGTCCGTAGAATCCGGCAGCGCGCGGGACTGCTGCAACTTCAATTCGAGCATGGGTCGAACTATTGCATGGGCTTACTGCAAGTACAGAGGGGAACCGGCTACTCCGCTGAGGGGTTGCCGGTGCTGACGCCGAGCGCGGCGCGAAGCTCGTTCGAGGGTTAGGAGGATCCACGCGATGGGCGGACTTTTCAGCTCCTTGAGTAACAGCGTGGGCGCGCTGCGCAGCATCGAAAGCGCGCTGGCGGTATCGCAGAATAACGTCAGCAACGCGTCCACTCCCGGTTACGCGCGGCAGGTTGCCCAGCTCGATTCACAGGCATTCAATCTTTCGTCAGGCCTGAGCGGTGGCGTGCAATACGGCGGGACGCAGAGCACCCAAGACGAATACGCCAACCAGGCGGTGCGGACGCAGCTCTCGGCGCAGGGTTATTACACCGGAGAATCGACCCCGCTGGCAACCATTCAATCCTTGTTCGACGTTACGGGGCAGTCGGGACTGACCGGCTCGCTCAATAGCTTATCGCAGAGCTTTTCGGCGTGGGCCGCGACGCCTAGCACCACTAGTGCGCAGGCCGTTCTGAGCCAGGCGCAGAGGGTGGCGCAGAGTTTTCAGGCGGCCGCGGCGAGCCTCTCGCAAGTCACCAATAGTGTAAATCAGCAGATCAGCTCCAACGTAAGCCAGATCAATACGCTGACGGCGGCGGTTCAGCAAGCGAATCTTGCGATTCAAAAGACCACCACGCCGGACGCGGGCCTGGATGCCAATCTGCACGCATCGCTCGAATCGCTCTCGCAGATTGCGGATATCACAGTGTCGTTCCAACCCAATGGCACAGCCACGGTGCTGCTGGGCGGACAGACGCCCCTGGTGATCGGAGCGCAGCAGTACACGATTCAGGCGAGCTTCGCGCCCGCCGGCACCCCCAGCATTCCCAACGCGACGCCGGACGCACGCATTCTGGATGCGAGCGGGCAGGACATCACGTCTCAAATTTCGCAGGGTAGCTTGGGCGGACTGTTGAATGTCCGCAACACGGTGCTGCCAGCGCTGCAGGGCAATGGCCAGCAGCAGGGCGCTTTGAATCAATTGGCGCCACAGGTCGCGGATCGCGTGAATTCGATCTTGACCTCGGCGCAGACCTCGGGCGGACAGGCGGGAAGTCCGCTGTTCGCCTATAACGCGGCGAGTCCGGCCGATATCGCGCAAACGTTGACGCTCGACCCGAACATTACGGCCGCTACGCTGGCGCCCGCGAGTCCGGGACCGCCGTCCGTCTCAAACGGCGCCGCGCTGCAATTGGCTGGACTGGGGAATTCCACCGCCCCGGCCGATCAAATTTCCGGACAAACCATTCTTCAGTATTTGAGCAGCATGGCAACCCAAGCGGGCCAGAACTCTTCCGATGCACAATCCGGAAGCACCCTGCACGCGCAATTACTGGCACAGTCGCGGACGTTGCAGACGCAGATATCCGGAATTTCGCTCGATGCGGAAGCGGCGCAGGTATTGCAATTGCAACAAGGCTATCAGGCAGCGAGCAAAATGGTTAGCGTTATCAATACGCTGTCCGACGCGCTGCTGAATATGACGTAGCGAAAGAAAGAGGCTATTCCATGATTCAAAATTCAGGCGCCGTCAGTCAGCAATTCCTCACGAATCTGAAGTTGCTGCAACAGCAGATGGCCCAAACGCAACAGCAGGTCTCCTCCGGCAGCAAGATCAGCCAGGCGTCCGACGCACCGAACGCCGTGGGCGACGTTCTACAGCTTGAATCCGACTTAGGGCGCGTGAATCAAGTAACCAGCAATCTGAACCTGGTTTCGGGCCAAGTCAACAGCGCGGAGTCTGCGCTCGAGACTGCCACCAGTTTGCTCGATCAGGTATCGAGCATCGCGTCACAAGGCGCTAGCACCACGGTGTCAGCGGCCAGTCGCGCCACATCTTCGCAGCAGGTAGGGCAGATCCTCACTTCGCTGGTCGGCGTCAGCCAGACGCAGTTCAACGGGGCTTATGTGTTCGGCGGCGATCAGCCGACGACGGCTTCCTATCAGGTCGATCTCAGTAACCCGGACGGCGTGGATCGTCTGGCGACTACGCAATCCACGGCTCTGATCCAGGATGCTTCGGGAATCACTTTTGCGGCTTCGAAGACTGCGCAAGATATCTTTGACAATCGCAATTCCGACGACAGCGTGGCCAGCAACAACATCTTCGCGGCGGTGAATAACTTGCGCGTGGCTTTGGCGAATAACGATACCGCGGGAATCAATACGGCCATCGGCTCCCTCAAAACCGCGCAGGATTATCTCTCGCAGCAACTGGCTTTCTACGGCGGCGTGCAGAATCAGATCTCGAACGCGCAGGCCGTGGCGCAAAAATTCCAGTTGCAGGATCAGACGGCGCTCAGTGGCTTGAAGGACACCGATATGGCTGCGGCGAGTGTTGCGTCGACCCAGCAACAGGCCACCTATCAAGCCGCGATTCAGGCCGAGGCGGCGATGCCCAAGACCAGCTTATTTAGCTACTTGTCCGGAAACTGACGGCGGGGGCGGCGTCTTCTGCGCCCGCGGCGAAGCCATATAGTTATTCTGAATCACGATATCCACGCGCCGGTTGCGCGCGCGGCCTTCCCCGGTGTCGTTGGAGGTTTGCGGGGCGGTGTCGGCGAATCCTACAATCGCCACACGCTGCCGGTCCACTGTGAAGCGGGTGGCCATGACTTCCATCATTGAAATGCTGCGCGCGGCCGACAGCTCCCAGTTACTGCGGAAACGGGCGGTGTGGATGGGAACAGAATCGGTGTGGCCTTCGATACGCAGGGGATTCGACAAGGCGTTCAGCGCATCCGCGACTTTTTCTAGAATCGGATAGGTGGAGGGATCGATAGCGTCCGTGCCAGAGGGGAAAAACGCCGTTTGTTTCAGGCTAACGACCAAGCCGCGCGGCTCCAGGTTGACCTCCACCGAACCGGCCTTGATCTCGCTGGCCAAGTCAGTCGTCAACTTCTTCATCGAAGGTGTCAGCTCGATTAGGTTTTCGGGGGGAGCTTCGACGGCCGATTTTTGCGCGCCGCCGGGGCCTTTCATTTGGGCGTTGCCCTGGCCCCGATCATCCACCGTACCGCCGAGAATCTTGGCGACCTTGGGGGGAACTCCCAGTGTTTTCCCATCCGCCAAAGCTTTTTCGACGGCTTGTGAAATTTGTTTGGCGCGGGATTTGTCCGTTTGCGAGGACGCGAACATGACCACGAAGAATGCGAACAGCAGGGTGATGAAGTCGGCATAAGATACCAGCCAACGCTCATGATTTTCGTGAACCGCTTCTTTTTTCCGCCTGGCCATGAGGGTTAACTAGCCGCTACGGCCTGGCCGGCCTGGGCTGCCGCGGACCCCGCCTTGGCTTTCTTCGCGCCGTCTTCTCCGTGCAGAAACGCTTCGAGTTTCACGCGAATCAACTTCGGATTCATTCCTTCGACAATGCTGATCACGCCTTCGAGCATCAGTTCCTTGGCGGATACGTCGTTATGGATTCTGGCTTTGATCTTGCTTGCGGCAGGGAGGAAGAAGAGATTGGCGACCGCGACGCCGTAGACCGTGGCTACGAACGCGACGGCGATTCCGCGACCCACCTCTTCGATGTTTTCCAGATGTTTCATCACCTGGATCAAGCCCATGACCGCGCCGATGATGCCGATCGTCGGCGAATAACCGCCGGCGGCCTCGAATACCTTAGCATCGCTTTCGGCGTGCTTCTCGGCTTGGGTGAGCTCCAACTCCATCATACTGCGGAGCTCCTGTAGGTCCGTTCCGTCGACGGCCAGCGACAGCGCCTTGCGCAAAAAAGGGTCGGCGATCTTGTCCAGGTCTTCTTCGAGTGAAATGATGCTGCTTTTGCGTGCTTTGGTGGCGTAGCCGATGATTTCTTCCACGGCGGCGCGGGGGTCCGTGATTTCCTCAAAAAACACTTTCTTCAGGCTCTTGGCCGCACTGGTCAAAGTCTGAATGGGAGAGGTGATCATGACGGCGCCCAGCGTTCCTCCGAGCACCACAATCGCGGCGGTAATCTGGGTGACGTCAGAAACTCTGCCGCCCTCCATCACCAATCCGCCAATAATGCCGCCGACGGCGACGACGATCCCGAGGATACTGGCAATGTCCGGACGCGAGGCTCGAAGGCTGGATTTACCCGCGGCGTTCTTCTTAGCCATGGGAGCGTGGTTCTCCCGTTCCCGGCGGGACCGCCGCATTCGCTCCCGGAGCCAGATTGGATGGGAAACCCTGATTGCGAAGCAGGCACTGGCGGAAAGAGATGACCCGCTCGATGATTTCCTCGGTGGTTTCCAAAACCATGTATTTTTGTCCCGACGTCAGCGTGATCACCGTGTCCGGCGTTACTTCGATGTGTTCGATTAAGTCCGAATTCACAATCAGAGGGGTGTGGTTCAGCCTGGTGATCTTGATCATGGAGTTGCCCGCCCTTCCGCGGTCGTATTCCGCACATTTGCATATCGCAGAAAGGGCGGGATTGTCTATGAGCAATAAAGACCTAAAAACAGCTGCTGCGGGCCCCTGCCGCCTAAAGGATTCCTCTTAGGCGGACGATCATAGCGCTAAGTACATTTATGAACCTACGGCAACCTGTGACCGGCAAAAGCGCGGGCCAAAAACTCGATCTGGGCCAGCCGGATTCCACTCCCCAATTCCGCAAGCTGCGCAACGTCCATGAGTTGTTCGCGAAGTCTCTTTCGGACGTGCTTTCGACATTTTTGCAGGCCGAGATCCAGGCGAATCTGGCGGGGATGCACGTTACTACCGCCGGGGAATTCCAACATAATCTTGCGAATCCCAGCTGTCTAATCCAGCTGCGGCTGCATCCGGAGCCGGAAGGCATGATCCTGTATTTGGATTCCCCCACCGTACTCACTTTGTTGGAGGTGCTGCTGGGTGGCAGCGGCCAGCCGTCGCCCGGGCCCCGTGAATTGACTGAAATCGAATGGAGTCTGCTGGAGGAAATCAGCCGGGTGATCCTGCGCTGCCTGGGCGAGAGCTGGCGGGTTTTCAAACCGGTGGAGTTTGTGGTCGAATCGCTCAACAGCGATCCTTCCTTGACGCCTTGCCGGGAGCCGGCGGTCCCGGTGCTGCGGATCGCATTCGACCTGCAACTCGGCGAACAATCCGGCCACTTTGAAATGGCGGTTCCGCGTTCCTTTTTCGAGGCTGCGGCGCCGGGCGGCGAGTCGGCAGAGTTGACCGGCGAGACGCCTTCGCCCCTGGATAAGGAGCGCAATGCGCGGCTTCTCGAAGACGCCGAAGTTGAACTGGAAGTGCTTCTGGAAGGCACCCACCTATCGTTTGGGGACTTGCAGGCGCTGCGGCAAGGCTACGTGGTCCGCTTCGACCATGGCCTAACTCAGCCGCTGCGCGGCGTAGTGAACGGCGGTTTTACGGTGATTGGACACGTTCTAAGCGCGGGTAATAAGCGGGCGTTTCAAGTGGAAGAGAGGCCTTAGCTGCCGCAGCGGGCCAGATGGCGTACCAAGGCCAGCGCCGCGCTCTGATGGGCAGCGTTCTCCGCGCGTCCGGCGGCATCCCCTATAAGGAGATATTGACCCAGGTCCTGAATCAAGTCCATCCGTTCCCGTTCCTCGGCGGACAAAGCTTCCGGAGCCAAGGCGGACGATCGCAGAAGGCTGGATTGCAACTCTTGAATGGCGCGCTTATTCCAGGCGGTAAGAATAGATCGGGCGTAACGTTCGGAGGCAGTTAAGGGCTTTGTGGAGGTCATTTGTTCTTCCCACCAGGCATATCGCAAAAGCGGCCGCCTCTTCTAATAAAAGATAAGATGCAAGGGGCTGGGACTCGCCTCTCCTTCGTACTATTAAAAAAATATTGAACTAAAACTAAAATTCCGGCGGGTGTCTGCGACATGGATAACACCGCTGAGAAAAACAGTCGGGTTCGGCGAGACGCCGGAAACTTTAAGTCAAAGGAACAGAACATGTCACTTTCATTTCAAACTAACGTGACCGCGTTAACGGCCGAAACCAATCTTCAGGTGAACAGCAACTTCCAGTCGCAGACTATCAACCAGTTGACCTCCGGCTACCGAATCAATTCTTCCGGCGACGATGCCGCCGGCCTCGCCGTCGCCAACGGCTTGCGCAGCACTGTGAATGAGCTGACGCAAGGTGTTCGCAACGCTACCGATGGCACCAACATCCTGCAGACCATCGACGGCGGCTTGAAAAACATTTCCAACATCCTGGATCAGTTGAAGAGCTTGGCGACGCAGTCCGCTTCGGGCACCTTCTCGGGCAACCGCGCCACGCTGAACCAGGAATTCACCACGCTACTGGGCGAAATTGACCGCCAGGCCGCCAACATTGGCCTGGGCAGCGGCAGCGGCACCAGCGCGCAGTACAACGCCAGCATCAGCGTCTATATTGGCGGCGGCAGCACGCAGACGAATGCCCAGGTCACCATCGATCTGAGCGGCAGCGCCAACGTTGTCAACTCCGGAGGTCTGGGAATTGGCAGCGACACTGTCGACACGCAGGCGCATGCGCTGCAGGCCATCACGGATATCACGGCCGCAGTGCAGAGCCTTGGCCTGACACAGGGCGCTGTGGGTACCGGCGAGAACGCCTTGACCTATTCGATCAGTCTGGCCCAGTCCCAGATCACGAACGATTCGGCCTCCGAGTCGAGTATTCGCGACGCGAACATCGCCGTGGAAGCGTCGAACCTAACCAAATCGCAAGTGCTCAATCAATCCTCGGTGGCTGCTCTGGCGCAAGCGAATTCGTCTCCGCAGGCGCTCCTCAAGCTGCTCCAATAAACCGAAGGGGGCTAACGTTTCATCCAAATTGGGCCGATTCTTTACCGAGAACGGCCCAGTTTCCCTTTTAAGCGAGATGCGCCGGACAGTTTCATTTCACCGAAGAGGAACTCATGAGCACAACCGCAGCCACATTCAATGGATCGAGCACCTACGCCGCCGATCTTAAGCAAGTCATCACCCAAGCGGTGACGGTTGCGTCCATACCACTGAATCAGTTGAACTCCAACGTTACTACGCTGCAAAACCAGTCAACCGAGGTGGGTTATCTGCAAAACGGCTTCAATTTGATTCAAACGGCCATTAAAAAGCTGACTACGGCTGTGAGTGGCGGGAGTTTTTCCGCAACAGTCGGCGACAACACCATCGCCACGGCGAATCTGAATACCAGCGCCGCGGCAACGGCGGGCACTTACACGCTGAACGTGATCAACACCGGTTCGCCCACCACCGGTGTCAGCAATGCCAGCTTGCCGGCGGTCTCCGATCCATCCGCGTCCTCGATCAGCACTTCCGGCACCTACACGCTGTCGGTCAACGGTTCCAATTTTTCGATTTCTCCCACGACGAATTCTTTGAACGCGCTGGCGCAGGCGATTAACTCGTCCGGCGCGGGCGTGAGCGCGACTGTTCTGAACCTGGGTTCCCCGTCGGCACCGAACTATCAATTATCTTTGCAGAGCACGGCGCTCGGAAATATTCCGATTCAGCTCAACGACGGCAGCCAGGATCTGCTCAGCACCCTTTCCACTGGGACGCAGGCGCAATATCAGGTGAATGGACAGCCTTCAACGCCAATCTCGTCGGACAATAGTACGGTTACGCTGGCGCCCGGGCTGACAGTCAATCTCCTGGGGACGGGGCAAACCACAGTTACTGTAGCGGACGACTCGACAACCGCAGCCAGCGCCATCTCATCTTTCGTAACGGCTTACAACCAAACGGTTGACGAACTGGCCACCAATCGCGGGACCGCCGGCGGAGCGCTGACGGGGCAGAGCATCGCCTTCTCTCTGCAGCAGGCTCTTCAGGACATGACAAATTATTCGGGTGGCAGTGGTTCGGTCACCAGCATCGCCGACCTGGGGCTCACCTTCGATGGGACCGGTCATCTAGCTTTCAATCAATCTCAGTTTTCGAGCGTGGCGGCTGCCGATCCAGGCGACTTGTCGGCCTTCCTGGGCACCGGCACGGGAAGCGGATTTCTGGCTTCCGTAAGCAACACTCTCAGTGGACTCAACGATTCAACCAATGGTCTATTTACAACGCAGCAGGCCACCATTGAAAACCGGATTCTAGCGGACAATCAGGAGATCTCGGACACGCAAGCTCGCATTACCACCATGCAAAATCAACTCACGGCCCGGATGTCGGCGGCCGACGCGTTACTTGCGACGCTGCAATCCCAGAACACCTTCATGCTCCAACTCTTCCAGGCCCAGAATGCCATCGCCAACCAAGGCAGTTGATTCCTTTCGCAAGGCTGTCTCCGCGGGGGCGTTTGCGGAAGCCGAAGAGTTTCTGGAAGCGTACCGCCGCGACGTCGAAGCTTGCTGGAACGCGGCTACCTCCGACGATACCCGGCTGGCGATCATCACGGAAGTGAGCGACGTTTTTGAGTGGGCGCGCACGGCCACACTGGCCGCTCGGTCGCATACGCAGCGCAAGCTGATTCTGCTGAGCCGCGAGAGGGCTTACACCAACAGTCCCGGCAACACCGAAGTCCTGCATCTGGACGCCTAAGCAGCGTCAGAGATCTGACGCAAAGCGTCGAATCCTCTCTTATGGCAGGCAGTACCGCCGTCGCAAAATCAATCAGTTAAGCATTGGCACATGGCGTGCAATTCAGAGTGCACCATGTTCCAAGGTCTGGCCCTGAACTCTGAACACTACATGAGTTTGTTGAGCGCCCGTCAAAAACTGGTGGCTTCCAACATCGCCAACGCCGATACGCCCGGCTACCACACCCAGGACATTAATTTCCGCGCCGAGTTTGAGCACGCGCTTAACGGCGAAGATTCCACGGACCCTGCGGTTCTGGAACCGGACGGCCTAGCCAGCAAGCCCGACGGCAATAATGTCAACATCGATCGTGAAGCCCGTTTGTTGGCGGAAAACGCCATGCGCTTCTCGATCGCCTCCAACTTTGCCCGCGCCGAGCTCAATTCGGTGAAAACGGCGATTCAGGAGAGCAAGTAGCGTATGAGTCTTCTATCGGCACTATCGATCAGCGCTTCGGGGATGTCGGCGCAGCGCCAGCGCACAGAACTGCTGGTAGAAAATCTGGCCAACTCGGATACCACGCGGACCCCGGAAGGCGGCCCTTACCGGCGCAAGGACGCGGTATTCACTTCGGATCCATCGGCCGCGGATTTCTCGTCGATGTTCGAATCCGAAATGGGTTCGGGCACGGGCGTGCGCGTTTCTCAAGTGGTCACCGATCAACGCGATCCAGAAAAGCGCTATCTGCCGGGGCATCCCGACGCCGACAACGACGGCTACGTGGCCTACCCGCGCATGAATCCCGCCGAAGATATGGTCGACCTGCTAGGCGCATCGCGCGGCTACCAGGCCAACGTCTCGGCGGTCTCCGCCGTGAAAGATATGATTCAACGTTCTCTGGATCTGTTCAAGTAAAGACCTGCCATGTCCCTGAATATTTCTGGAATTTCTCCCCTTAGCCAAATACAAACTGATATCGCCGCGCCCGCGGCCGGCGACGGCGGAACTTCTTCCTTCAAAGACATTTTCAGCAGCGCCATCGGTGAAGTAGAAAATTCACGCAGCAGCGCTTCGAAGAGCGTGGAGCAGTTCCTTTCCGGAGACGGCGGCGATCTGCACTCCACGATTCTGGCGACGCAGCGCGCCGATCTCGAGTTTCAAATGTTCATGCAAGTTCGTAATAAAGTGGTTTCCGCATATCAGGAAATCATGAAAATGCCGATGTAAGGCCACCTGATCGAATCCGTTCATGGAACAACTTAAAAAACTGTTAGCAATGTTGTCGACCTCGCAACGCTGGACCATTCTGGTTGCGACCGTCCTGATTTCGGCCGGCCTCTACAGCTTGGTGCACTGGGAAAAGGAAAGCGCTTTCCACCCGCTGTACACCACGCTTGCGCCGGAAGACGCCGCAGTGGTCATTCAGAAGCTGAAAGAGGGCAGCACGGAATACCGCTTGTCCAACAACGGCACCACGGTTTCGGTGCCGGAAGATAAAGTGGCTGAGCTGCGCCTGGAACTCGCCGCCGCCGGCGTGCCCAAAAGCGGCCGCATCGGCTTCGAGATTTTCGACAAAACCAATTTCGGCATGACCGACTTCGCGGAACACATCAACTATAGACGCGCCGTCGAAGGAGAACTGGAACGCTCCGTCATGGCGATTTCCGAGGTAGAGCAAGCGCGCGTTCACATCACCTTCCCGAAAGAATCGGTTTTCAGCGAAGCGCAGCAGCCGGCGAAAGCCAGCGTGCTGATCAAAATCAGGGCTGGGGCTTCTTTGCCCGAGACGGCCATTCCGGCCATCACGCACCTGATCTCGAGCGCCGTCGAGGGCCTGGCCCCGGAGTCGGTATCGGTATTGGACATGCGGGGCAATTTATTGAATCGCGCTAAGCGCGTCGATAGCTCCGGCGGCGGCGATTCCTCGGAGGCGGCGCTCGAATACCGCCACAAAGTAGAACAAGATCTCACATCCAAATTGGAAGCGACGCTGGAGCCGTTGGTCGGCGCTGGCCGCTTCCGCGCCTCGGT
>JALYIB010000137.1 GCA_030775965.1 Acidobacteriota bacterium
GTTTTCGCCAGCGCCATGCATTCGCCCACTTCAATCCAGCCATGCGTCGGCAGCGTCGCAGCCGGCAATCCGTTCTTCGCCAGGTGCAGCCGCAGGCGCCGTCCCGCCAGTGGCGCCCGCAATTCCGTAACCCGTCCCACTACGATTTCCGCCGGAACGACGCCGGTTTCAAACTCCACTTCGATTTTCAAACCCGTTTGCGCGCCATCCAGCCGCACCGCCACCGATTCGCCGTCGCAGCCGTAAAGCATCTCCCAAACCGGCGGAGCGCCGCCATGCATCGCGCCCGAGCGTGGATCCGGCCGGTAGCGCCCCGCGCCCATCCATTCGAAGTACGAAGTGATTTCGCCGTCGAGCGTAATGTGAATCGGATTCTGCGGCTTCTCATGAATCTCGCCGGATTGCTCCAGCCGAAGAATGGTGCGCGAGAGCGCTTCCGGCGGCACCAATCCCAGCGCGCGGTAAACGTTTACCAGATGATCGCGGTAAAGCTGATCGAATTCCGGCCGGTTATCGGAGCCATGTTCCGGCCCGTACCACCAATTCCAATCGCTGCCCTCGGCAATCAGCAATTCCTCATACGCCAGCTTGCGCGCGTGCTCAGGGACGTCCGGCGTTTCATCGTAAGCCCGCCGCGCCGCCAGCAGCATTTCCCAAGCCTGGTTGTCTTCTTCCGCGCCGATCCAGATATTGAAATTCGCGTTGATCCATGAGCCCGGGAAAATGCCAGGCAGCGGCTCGGCCTCGAATTTCTGGAGCGCCTCCGAAACCGTCAGCGCCTCCATATTGGGATCTTCCGCTATCCGCCGGTACAATTCGCGCAGGAATGGGCGGCCATTGGCTTCGTACCATTCCCAGGCGTTCTCGCCGTCAAGAATAATCGGCACCAAACATTCGCGCCCGTTCGTGTTGTGGCGGATGCGATCCAGAAAATGCCCCGCCGCGTCGTGCGCGTTCATGCGCGAATATTCAAACCCGATCAGATCGCTGAGATAACGATCGCGGAAGATCATGCGCATTTGATGGCCGTTCTGCACCCATTTGTAAGCGCGATACGTCACGTCAACGCCCGCATCGCGGTGGAGCGTGCGCGCCAGCACGCCGTTATCGCTGGCGGCCCAAGTGAAGCCGGCGTGAGCGGCCAGCGCCAGCGCGTCATCGGAAACCGAACCCTCCGAAGGCCACAAACCGACAGGCGCGACGCCTAGCTTTTCGAAAAGGTATGCGCGCGCGCGATCCAATTGCTCGCGCGCGTCATCGGGATAAGCGAAGCGGCTGGGCAGCGAAAGGCCTTGGCTCGATACGGCGCCGATATTGGAATCGCAAATCAGCGGCAGGATGGGATGATAAAACGGCGTAGTAGAAATTTCGATCTGTCCGCGCGCTCCAAACTCCCGATAAACCGGCAGCACGCGCGCGAGGGCTTCGGTCTGCTTGCGCGCCACCACCGCCTGATCGGCGCGCGAAAAGTCCCGGCCCTTGCGGATCAGGCCGATCAATTCCGCATCCCGCGCCAGCAAATCCTCGTCGAACCAAACCAGCAGATGACAGATTTGCAAATCGCGAAGATCCTGCGCGGAAAAACGCTCCTTGCGCGCTTGTTTCCCGTGCAGTTCGAGATAACGCGGATAGCGCGCGATCAGCCGGTCGTAGTTCGCCTGAAAAAAATACTTGAGAACGAAGTTCTGCTGCGCTTCGCTCAAGTCTTCGGCAGGCGCGAGCGCGCAATCGAGAAACGGGTCCGACGCTTTTCCGGAAGCATATTCGTCAATCTGCGCGATCATCGACGGCACCAGATTGAAGGTCTGATGAATGGACGGAAAATCGGCCAGAATTTCAACCATCCCGGCGTAATCCTTGAGCGCATGGAGCCGGGTCCAAGGCAATTTATATTCTCCGCTCCACAAGTCTTTGTAGAACGGCTGATGCATGTGCCACAGAAAACAGACGGTTGTCATTTGATTCAGTCTTTGCGCGTCATGGGGCGTAAATCGAGCAGCGCTTCGACGCGCCGCAAGTCGCCCACGACGATTTCCGTTTTCGCCGCGTAACGGCTTTTTGCGACAGCACTTTTGAGCGCCGCCAGCGCGTCGTCGCTGGCGATTTGCACCAGGATCAATCGCGGCAGAACGCCGTTCAAGTCCGCGGCGAGCGCCGACGTGTCGGGCTTCGTGAAGGACTTGGCCGCGGGATCGATCGCTTGCCCGTTGCGGACGAAAACCCCGTAATTCGCAACCGTAAGCCCGGCGGCGCGGGCGTTGGTCCAAAGATAACCGGCGGGCGGCGAGTTGGCCGGGTCGGAGATATCGAAATTAGGCCGGCGGCCGAGTTTCACGGTGTAATCCGGCGCGATCCCGGCCACCGCTCGCATCAAAGCTTCCGGCTGGTTATCGCGGATGACGTAAATCACATGTTCGGCGGGGGGGAGTTCCGCCTCCGGCGGATCGGTGACGGGGCGGAACATATCGCCCAGCGCTTCCACCGTGTTGCCGCGCGCGTTCGCGACCCATACGCGATCTCCGCTGACGCGCACGGCCGCCGGATAGGCCCCCGCTGGCAAAAATCCTTCGACCACGCCTCGCACATCGGAAACATCCACCGACGCCAGCGCGTTCGCATCCGAGCACGCCACGTACAAATGTTTCTGATCGGCCGACAGCGCGAGCGCGCTGGGCGTCATGCCCAGCGGCGACAGCGGCGCGGGCGCCACGTGAATGGTTTCCGCGAGATTCATGCTTTTGTTGTCGCCGATTGAAACCACGAAAACTTCATTGGTGTTGGCGGCCGCGACGAAAAGGCGATATTTGGCGGGCGCGGGCTGCCCTTCTTCCGCCGGCTGGTAGGAGCTTAAAACCATATCGGACGTGTGCAAGCCCAGGCGAACGCGCCCGATTTCTTCGCCGTTCCCGGCATTGTATTGATAAACCGACGCATCGGCCCAGCTCGAAACAAAATACGAGCGGCCGTCGGGATGGAACAAAATGCGGTACGGGCGGCGGCCGGTTTTGAAACGCTCGATGACGCGGCCGGATTGCGGATTGATCACTACGATGGCGTTGCCGAACAAGTCCGCGGCATAGATGAGATGGCCGTCCGGCGATACCGCGACGTCCCCGGTAAAATCGGCGGCTTTCATTTCGCGCGTGAGTTTCAGTTCGCCTTGCGCGTAGCTGAACTCGTAAACCACGCCGCGCGCGCCGCTTCCGGCGTAAACGGTTTTGCCGTCCGGCGTGAAAGTCAGGCCGAGCCAGGCGTCGGGCAGCGGAAGCTCTCCGCCATTCACCACGCTGACGGAGGCCTTCGCGCCGCCGCTCAAAACCAGCACGCGGCCATCCGGCGCGACCGCCAGCGACATCGGGAAATCGAGCGCGAACAGGCTGAGCGCTGTCGAGAGAAACAAAAATAATTTCATCCGGCAAACCTTTGTGCGATGGGCATGCGCCTTCCGACGCCGAAGGCCTTGGTGGTTACTTTCAAGCCGGGCGCGGCTTGTTGGCGCTTGTATTCGTTGCGGTCCACTTTGTTCACGATGTCTTGCACCAGATCCAGCGGAAGCTTCAGGTGGGCGGCGATTTCACGGGGGGCGCGGTATTGTTCCACGTAGGCTTCGAGAATCGGGTCCAGCACGTCATAAGGGGGCAGGGAATCGGTATCCTTTTGATCGGGACGCAGCTCGGCGGAGGGCGGTTTGGCGAACACGTTTTCTGGAATGGCTCCGTGGTGGCGCTGGTTGCCGACGCGCGCCAGTTTGTAGACCAGGGTTTTGGGAACGTCGCTGATGACGGCCAGGCCTCCGCACATATCGCCGTAAAGCGTGCAATAGCCGACGGCAAGTTCGCTCTTGTTGCCGGTGGTGAGCACCATGGCTCCGGTTTTATTAGAGAGCGCCATTAAGGTGACGCCGCGCAGGCGCGATTGCAGGTTTTCTTCGGTGACGCCGGGTTGCGTGCCTTGAAACAATGGAGCCAGCTCCTGTTCGAAACGTTCACAGGGTCCGCTGATTGAAACAATCTCGAAGCGGATGTTTAGTTTCTCCGCCATCTCGCGGGCATCGGTAATGCTCGATTCGGAGGAATAAGGGCCGGGCATGCCGACGCCGGTGACGTTCTCTTGGCCTACGGCGTCGACGGCGATCACGGCGGTCAGCGCGGAGTCGATGCCTCCGCTCAGGCCGATCAGCACTTTCGAAAAACCGCATTTACGGATGTAATCGCGCGTTCCCAAGACCAAAGCCTGGTAGGCGGCTTCGCACTCGTCGGGGAAGTCCTGGTGGAGGTCACCGGCGCCGGCGTCGAGATCGCAAACGATCAGGTCTTCTTCAAAAGAACGCGCGGCGGCGATCACTTCGCCGGCGCTGTTCATGGCGAAACTCGTGCCGTCGAAGACCAGTTGATCGTTGCCGCCCACCTGGTTCACGTAGATCACGGGCTGCCCGTAGCGGCGCGCGGCGGCGCGATAAATACCGCGGCGAATGGCGCGCTTGCCCAAATGGTAGGGGGATGCGTTGATGCAGATTAGCATTTGCGCGCCGGCTTCGAACAGCTCTTCGACGGGGTCGCGCTGGTAGAGGCGTTCTTTCCAAAAGCGGCGGTCGTTCCAGGCGTCTTCGCAAATAGTGAGTGCGACCGGAAGGCCGCGCAGCGTGCACAAGTATTCGCGTTCGGCGGCGCGGAAGTAGCGCGCTTCATCGAAGACGTCGTAGTTGGGCAGCAGCATTTTGCTTTGCCGGAAAACGATTTCACCGCGCTCGATCAGCGCGGCGCGGTTGAGAGCGCGCTTGCCGGTTTCGGCTTCTGAATGTCCCACGTAACCGCAGATGAGGCTGAGGCCGAGGCCGGAGGTTTCGCGGGCCAAGCGGTCGAGTTGGCGCTCGCAACTTTCGAGGAAGGCAGGTTTTTCGACCAGATCGCGGGGCGGGTAGCCGGTGAGGGAGAGCTCGGGAAACACTACTACTTCGGCGCCGCGAGCGGCGGCATCGCGCGAGGCGCGGGTCATGCGGTCGACGTTCCCCGCCAAGTCCCCTACCGTGGGATTCAATTGCGCCAGAGCGATGCGCATGGAAATTCTATTGTAACCGGAGCGGGTGGCGGATAACGGCGCTGCCGGTGGGTTCCGCGGCCCGATATATTCCATTACCGTGGTAATGTGAGTTATGGCACTGGCTCATTCGAAGGTCACGGCGCAGGGGCAGATCTCGGTTCCGAGCGGCGTCCGGCGCAAGCTTGGGATCGGTCCCGGTTCCGTTCTGGAATGGGATGAAGAGGGCGATAAGATCGTGGTGCGGCGGTCAGCTCGATTCTCGTCGGAGGACATTCACCGGGCGTTGTTTCCGCAAAAGGCGCCAAAGTCCAAAACAATCGAGGAAATGAAAGAGAGACTCAGGCGGCGCGCTCGGGAGCGCTATGCGAGCCGTTGATACCAACGTTCTGGTTCGCCTAATCACGCGCGAAGACACGCGCCAAGCTGCTTCCGCCGATGCTTTCATCGCGAAGGGAGCGTGGGTATCTTTACTGGCGCTCACGGAAGCGATTTCGGTTCTGGCGGCGGTATACGAACGTAAGGCGGCGGGGCTGGTGACTGCGATCGAGATGCTGCTCAATCACGAGCATCTGGTTTTGCAAGACTCGGACGCGGTCGAGGCGGCGCTTGCTCTATTTCGATCCAGGCCGTCGCTGGGGTTTTCGGATTGCTTGATGTTGCAGGTGGCACGGAAGGCGGGGCATTTACCGCTGGGGACTTTTGATCGGGGGCTGGGCAAGATTGACGGGGCGCAAAAGGTATAGCGCGATCCAGAGCTCGGTCTTATCGACATTACCCGAGCTATTTGCGACCGTCTGTCCGGGCGTTTGACGCACGAAGACGATCTGGCGCTTGTCGAACGAAAGGTGTGGTTGCGAATCTAGGTTCCGTTCGTGATCGGCTTCTCAATACCGTTTTGGCCGGTGAAGAAAATACGTCCGTTTCGTTCGGAAAGCTTTGAGCAGACGCAGTCGCCACTGTGAAAACGACAAAGCTAAGACAAATGATGGAGCGCGGCTTTCGACTCAACATACGTTCGACTCAACATATCGGGTGTGAGCTAAAGAGGATGTCGTCAATTTGCCGGTTGGTAAGATGCAGAGTCGCTGGGCGACCGGTACGGATTACTGGCACGGGGAGACGCTTGCGGCGGTCCTTGGGTGGAAACGCTGAGGCACGCTTGGGCCTATCGAGTTTGCGCTTTTTGTGCGCTGGCATATTCCTAGTTTACGGCTGGTTCGACGAGTCGACGTATTCGGCGCCGGGGGGCGGGGTGAAGCGGAACAGGGCGTCCTGGAGGGCGGGGTCTTTCTTTTCGTTTTCGAAGGTGAAGCGCAGGACGGAGTTGTCTTGTCCTTTCACTTCCAGGCGGCGGATGGTGAAGTCGGGGGCGGCCAGGAAGGAGACTTCGCTGTAAGGCAACTTATCCGACTTCGGGATGGCGGTGATGAAGATGCCGCCGTCTTCTGGGTGGGCATGGAACTCGCGGAAGTCCTTGTGGAAATCCAGGCGGCCCAGCAGGAACGCGAGGGGCGCGCGCATGTCGTCGGTTTCTTGGAGCTTCATCTTTTCAGCGCGGTTGTCTTGCGGGGCGTAAGAGTAGATGAACTTGCCGTCGGACACGAATAATTTTCCGGCGGGGGCGGTGTATTGCCAGCGCATGCGGCCGGGCTTGCGGAGGTAGAGCTCGCCTTTTTCGACACGGGTGCGAGCGCCTTGCTGGTAGCTTTCGGTGAAGGAGAGCTGGAGAGTTTGGGTGCGGTTGTAACGCTCCTCTATGCCGTGGAGGGTGCGGGGGACGTCGAGGCCGTCTGCGCTAAGGAGAGAGACGCTCGAGAATCCAAGCGCCGCGATGCTTGCGATAGCGCAGGCGGTCATGCAGGCGGTGCGAGGCTTGCTGCCAGAATTCGATTTCATCGGGATGAACACAATAACCTCCCCAGTTTATGGGACGCGGCGGGGCTGCGTCGGGATACTTGGCTTGGAGTTCGGCGTAGCGGGATTCCAGCGCCGAGCGGGAAGCGACGACGGCGCTTTGGCGGGAGGCCAGGGCAGCGATGCGGCTCTCGCGGGGGCGCGTTGCGAAGTAGGCGTCGGATTCGGCGGCGGGGAGTTTCGACACGCGTCCGGCGATGCGGACCTGGCGGTTCACGGCATGCCAATAGAACACCAGGGCGGCGCGAGGGTTGGATGTCAGCTCGCGGGCCTTGCGGCTTTCGTAGTTGGTGAAGAAGAGGAAGCCGCGGCGGTCCACTCCTTTGAGCAGGACCATGCGCGCGGAGGGGCGGCCGGTGCGGGTGGCAGTGGCCAGGGTCATGGCGTTGGGCTCGGGGATGCCGGCGCGTTCGACGGCGCGGAACCAGCGGCGGAATTGCTGGATGGGATCGTAGTGGAAGCTACGTTGGGAAAGGCGGGCCAAATTTCAGTGTACGCGCTATCGGGTAAGCTGGAAGTGCCATGGAAAAAATCAAAAAAACCGACGAGGAGTGGCGCCAGGAATTAAGTCCGGAACAATATAATGTCACCCGGCAAAAGGGCACGGAGCCGGCGTTCACGGGCAAGTATTGGGATCACCATGACGAGGGCAGGTATCGCTGCGCGTGCTGTGGGGCGGAGCTGTTTGATAGCTCGACCAAGTTCGATTCGGGCACGGGTTGGCCTAGTTTCTACGCGGCTTTGGACCCGAATCGCGTGCGCACGGAGACCGACAGCAGCCATGGCATGAGGCGAGTGGAAGCACTGTGTGCTCAATGCGATGCGCACTTGGGGCATGTGTTCCCGGATGGCCCACGGCCGACGGGAACGCGGTTTTGCATGAATTCGGCGTCGCTCGATTTCAAGAAAAAAGAATAAGGCCACGGCGTAAAGTTCGCGGGCTGGCTGGCCGATAACGCTCCTGTAAAAGACTTTAAAGGAGCTTGCCGTGGACCTAGCCGGAGCCTTTTTAAACGTGATTCTGACGACCATCGGATACATGGTGATTTTTTTCGGCGTGTACAAGGTGTATCAAGTCGCCACCGATATCCGCGAGATCAAAGAGTTACTGGTGAGCGGCCGGCGCAATGCAATGCCCGTGGCGCCGCCGGCCTCAGTTGGCGTGACTGGACTGACGCCGGAGGTTGCAAAGGAGTTGCTGGGCGAGGATTCGGCCACGGCTTACGCGCAAAGTCTGCTGCGGGCGGTGAACTCCGAATCGCGCGCACTGAGCGAGACGCAAGAAGTTCGTTAAGTCTTGCGCCTTCACTTTTGTTACAATGAAGTTTCCTGCCTATGCGCTTCGGTGTCGTCGTGTTTCCGGGTAGCAATTGCGATCACGACGCTTGGTATGCGGTTTCGCACAATCTAGGCCACTCGGCCGAATTCATCTGGCACGATTCTAAGACGCTGGGCGCGGTGGACGCTGTCATTCTGCCCGGTGGGTTTTCTTACGGCGATTATTTGCGTTGCGGGGCGATTGCTAAGTTTTCGCCGGTGATGGCGGCGGTGCGCGAGTTTGCGAATACGGGCGGGCTGGTGCTGGGGATCTGCAACGGGTTCCAGGTGCTGGTGGAAAGCGGACTGCTGCCGGGGGCGCTGCTGCGCAATCGCGAGTTGAAGTTCGTGTGCCGTGCGGTTGGGCTGCGGGTCGAGACGATGAACACTCCGTTCACGGGGGCGGCTAGCAAGGGGCAAGTCCTCACGCTTCCGGTGGCGCATGGCGAGGGCTGTTATTTCGCCGACGAGGCTACGCTGACGATGCTGCGGCGTGACGATCGCGTGGTGCTGCGCTATGTGGATAATCCCAACGGATCGCTGGACGACATCGCGGGCATTTGCAGCGAGAAGCGCAACGTGATGGGGATGATGCCGCATCCGGAGCGGGCCGCGGACGCGCTGCTGGGCTGCACGGACGGTAAAGTGATTCTGGAATCTATGATTCATTCCCTCTCGGCTGCGGCCGCATGAGCGACTTGACGGCGGCGGAACTCGACAAGGTCCGGTCCATCCTCAAGCGCGAACCTAACGAAACGGAAACTGGCATTTTTACGGTGATGTGGAGCGAGCATTGCTCTTATAAGAGCTCGCGCATTCATCTGCGGAAACTGCCGACGAAGAGCGATCGCGTGCTGGTGGGGCCGGGCGAGAACGCCGGGATCATCGATATAGGCGGCGGGTATGCGATTGCGTTCAAGATCGAATCGCACAATCATCCTAGCTTTATCGAACCGTTTCAGGGCGCGGCGACCGGCGTCGGCGGGATTCTACGCGACATTTTCACGATGGGGGCGCGGCCGATTGCGGTGATGGATGCGCTGCGCTTTGGGCGTCTGGACGATCCCGAGTGCGGAGGGCGTAACCGGCGGATTCTCGAAGGCGTGGTGGGCGGGATTTCGCACTACGGGAATTGTTTTGGCGTGCCGACCGTGGGGGGCGAGACGGTTTTCGAATCCTGCTACAACGGGAATCCGCTGGTGAACGTGTTTGCGCTGGGGGTGTTCCGGCACGACGAAATATTCTTTGGGCGCGCGACGGGCGTGGGGAATCCGGTGATTTATGTCGGCGCGAAGACGGGGCGCGACGGCATCAAGGGCGCGTCGATGGCGTCGGCGGAGTTCGACGAGGATTCGAAGGACAAGCGGCCGAATGTGCAGGTAGGCGATCCGTTCATGGAGAAGCTGCTGCTTGAAGCTTGTCTCGAAGCGATGCGGACGGGGGCGATTGTCGGCATCCAGGACATGGGTGCGGCGGGGTTGACCTGTTCCACTTGCGAGATGGGGAGCCGCGCGGAGACGGGGATTGAGTTTGATTTAGAGTTAGTGCCGCAGCGCGAGACGGGGATGACTCCTTACGAGATCATGCTCTCGGAATCGCAGGAGCGGATGCTGATAGTGGCGGAAAAAGGGCGCGAGGATGAGGTCTTCGCGGTGTTCAAAAAGTGGGGGCTGGATGCGGTGACGATCGGCGTCGTTACCGATGACGGGATGCTGCGGGTGAAGGATCACGGCAACGTGGTGGCGGAGATTCCGAATCGGGAGTTGGCGGATGAGGCTCCGCTGTACGATCGTCCGCACAATGTCGCGCCGTTTCGGCCGGCGCCGATGGAGGCGCCCACGTTTGCGAGCAGGGATCTGAATGCGGATTTGCTGGCGCTGATGGGGTCTGGCGATTTGTGTTCCAAGCGGTGGATCTGGCAGCAGTACGATTACACGGTCCGCACGAATACGATTGCGGGGCCGGGCGGGGATGCGGCGATCGTGCGCATCAAGGAAACCGATACAAGCGTGGCGATGTCGCTCGACGGCAATTCGCGGTATTGCGCGCTCGATCCGCGCGAGGGCGCCAGGCTGATGGTGGCGGAGTGCTGCCGGAATCTTTCGACGGTAGGGGCGACGCCGGTGGCGGCGACCAATAATCTCAACTTTGGCAATCCGGAGCGGCCGGAGATAATGGCGCAGCTCGTCGAGGCCATCGAAGGGTTGAGCGAGGCTTGTGTGTTCTTCGATACGCCGATTACGGGCGGGAATGTCAGTTTATATAACGAGACGCTGGGCGAGGCAATTTGGCCGACGCCGGTGATGGGGATCGTCGGGCTTTTGAAGACTGCGGAGCCGGTGACGATTCCTTTCAAGCAGCAGGGGCGGACGGTGATGTTGCTGGGCGGGTTGGGCGAGTGCGACGCGACGCATTTTGGGGGCACGCAATACGCGAAAGTTGTTTTAAACAAAATGTGGGGTTTGCCGCCGGCTTTGGATATGGATTATGAGAAGCGGGTGCAGTCGGCAATTCGCGAGGTCGTGAACCAGGGGCATGCGGAGTCGGCGCACGATGTGAGCGATGGCGGGCTGGCGGTGGCGCTGGCGGAGTGTGCTGTCAACGGGATGGGGGCGTCGATCGAGATTAAAAGCGATCTGCGGCCGGAGTTTGTGCTGTTCCATGAAAGTCCGTCGCGCATCCTGGTTTCGACGATGGTCCCGGAGAAGATAGAGGAAGTCGCGCGCAAATATAAGGTGGAGGCGCTGCGTATCGGCGTTACAATAAATGTAGGGTTACGGATAGGAGACGGTTCCGTGACATGGATCGATTCGCCTGTGGACCGTCTCAAGCAGGTTTGGGAGAATGCGCTGGCAGAGGAGCTGGCACCCGTGCATGTTTGATAAATTCCACGACGAATGCGGGGTGTTCGCCATTTATGGGCACCCAGAAGCTGCGAATCTCACCTATCTAGGCCTGTATGCGCTGCAGCATCGCGGGCAGGAGAGCGCCG
>JALYIB010000138.1 GCA_030775965.1 Acidobacteriota bacterium
GGATAACCCAGATTGCGCACCACCGACACCGCTTTCAAGAAAACCTCGGGCAGCACCACCGCCGAGCCCAGGTTCAAATACACGCCGCCATTGTTTAGCCCGCGCACCAGCGAGCACAGCAAGCGGAAATCGTGATGCGTGACGGCTCCAATCGAGGGCCCGTCCGCCGCCGGATGCGTGTGCGGAGTATCGGTGCCCACCGCCACGTGCACCGTCAGCGGGATGTTGGCTTTGTAAGCCGACGCCACGATGCTGTGGGGAGCAAACTCCGGCTTCGCGAGTTTTTCCAAGCGCCGCCCCAGCGCTTCACCCATGCCCAGCCCGTCGCGCGCCCCCTCGGCGATCGCCGTGTTCATTTCCCGGCCGGTTTCCTCGGCCGCGCCAAAGCGCCCGTCGGGCAGCACTGCTTCGACGTCTTCGCTGGTTTGTCCGGCGATGGCGATCTCGAAATCGTGGATCGACGCCGCGCCGTTCATGACAAAGCCGGTGATCCATTCGCGGCGCATCAAGTCCAGCAGGACATCGGCCAACCCACACTTCACGACGTGCCCGCCCATGCCCCACAGGATCGCGCGCTTTTGCGCTTTGGCGCGCCGCAATGCCTCTAGGACGCTACGGAAGGCATCGGCCGCCAGCAACTTGGGGAGCGAATCCAGCAGTCCCGTCACGCCATCGCCCTTTTTATAAGGGCGCGCGAAGTGCTCGATCTGCACCTTGCCGCCGCGCGCGTCGATGGGCACGGTCTTCAGTCCCGCAAAGGAGAGAGGCTGTTCCGCGTATTTGCTCATGCGGCTTTTCCGCCGCGCAACGCCTTCTTCAGCGCCTGCCCCGTGTGGCTCTTACTCACTCGTTGAATCTCCTCCGGCGTCCCGCAGGCGACGACGTAACCGCCGCGCTCCCCGCCCTCCGGCCCCAAGTCGATGACCCAGTCGGCCGTTTTAATTACATCCAGATGATGCTCGATCACTACCACCGTATTTCCCAACTTAACCAAGCTGTGCAACACGTCCAGCAACTTCCTGACGTCTTCAAAATGCAACCCGGTAGTGGGCTCGTCCAAAATGTAAAGCGTCTTGCCGGTCTGCCGCCGGCTCAACTCACGGGCTAGCTTAATCCGCTGCGCTTCCCCGCCCGAAAGCGTGGTCGAGGATTGCCCCAGGTGCAAATACCCCAAGCCCACTTCCGTCAGAGTTTCGAGCTTGGCCCGAATCTGCGGAATGTTCTCCAGTAGCGAGAGCGCGTCCTCCACCGGCATCTCGAGCAGGTCCGCAATGGATTGGTCTTTGTATTTTACCTGCAAAGTTTCGTGATTGTAACGCCGCCCCCGGCACACGTCGCAGGTCACGAATACATCGGGGAGAAAATTCATTTCGATGCGCTTCTGCCCGTCGCCCTGGCAAGCCTCGCAGCGCCCGCCCTTGACGTTGAAGCTGAAACGCCCCGGTTTATAGCCGCGGGCGCGCGATTCCGGGAGCTTGGAATACAAATCGCGAATGTGCGTGAACACTTGCGTATACGTGGCCGGATTGGAGCGCGGCGAACGTCCAATCGGCGCCTGGTCGATCTCGATCACCTTGTCGAGAAGATCCAGCCCCTTGATCGAGGTGTGCGCGCCCGGCTCCGCCCGCGACCCATACACTTCCTTGGCCGCCGCGCGATACAAAATATCGTTCACCAGCGTGGATTTCCCGCTGCCCGAAACACCCGTGACGGCGACAAACAATCCCAGCGGAAACTCCACGTCGATCTTTTTAAGGTTGTGCTCCGACGCTCCGTGAATCGCGATGCGCCGCTTCCCGGGCAGGTTCCTTTCGGTGGGCAGCGCAATCAAGCGCGTCCCCGCCAGATACTGCCCGGTGAGCGATTCGCGATTCTGCTCGATTTCCTTGGGCGTCCCCTGTGCCACCAAGTGCCCGCCCAGCCCACCCGCGCCCGGCCCCAGATCGATGACGTAATCGGCGCGCTCGATGGTCTCGGCGTCGTGCTCGACTACGAGCACCGTGTTGCCCAGATCGCGCAGGCTTTGCAGCGAATCGAGCAGGCGGTCGTTGTCGCGCGAGTGCAGCCCGATCGAAGGCTCGTCGAGCACATACAAAACCCCGCGCAGCTTGGAACCAATCTGCGTGGCCAGCCGAATGCGCTGGGCTTCGCCGCCCGATAAAGTCGCCGCCGACCGTTCCAGGCTCAAGTAGCCCAGGCCCACGCCCACCAGAAACTCCAGCCGGTTGCGCACCTCGTCCACGGGACGCTTGCCGATCTGCGACTCACGCCCTTGCAGCTTCCAATTCTTTACCGTATCGAGAGCCCGCGTCACCGAAAGCCCCGTGAGGTCCGCGATCCCCACGCCTTTCACCTTCACAGCCAAACTCGACGGCTTCAACCGCTTTCCGTGGCAATCCGGACACACCGCCGCCGTTTGATACTGCAACAGCCATTCGCGCGTGTTTTCGCTCACCTCTTCCTGCTCGTAATACTGATCCAGCGCCGCGATCAACCCGTCGCTCAAGGCTTCCTGCGCCTTCTTCGAAAGCTTCTCGAACGGCTTTTGAAGCGGAATCTTCAAGCGCGCCGCCAATAATTTCAAATCCCCGCTGACGTGCGTCGAGCCGCCGCCGATCCCCAGGGCGCCATCGAGCAAAGGCTTCGACGGATCGACGATGACCTTCGACGGATCCCAATTCCAGCGGCTCCCCAGTCCCGTGCAAGTCTCGCAAGCACCAAACGGACTGTTGAACGAAAACGACCGCGGCTCCAACTGCGGCACGCTCGATCCGCATTCCGGGCACGCCAGTTTCTGCGAGTACAAGCGCTCCGGCCCATCCACCTGCGCCACCAGCACCAGGCCTCCGGCCAATTTGGTGGCGGTTTCGATGGAAGCTTCCAGGCGCTTCTCCACTTCCGGCTTGATCAGCAGGCGATCCACCACCACTTCGATAGTGTGGTTCTTGCGCTTGTCGAGCGCGATCTCTTCGTCCAGCGGCCGCAGCACGCCGTCAACGCGTGCCCTGACGAATCCCTGGCGCGCCAGCTTCTCCAGCTCCTTGCGATACTCGCCCTTGCGGCCGCGCACGATCGGCGCCAGGATCATCACGCGCTCCTGCGGTCCCAGCAGCATCACCTGCTGCAAAATCTGCTGCGAAGATTGCCGCGAAATCTCCAGGCCACAGGTGGGGCAGTGCGGAACGCCGATCGCCGCGTACAACACGCGCAGGTAATCGTAAATCTCCGTAATGGTCCCGACGGTCGACCGCGGACTGCGGCTGGTGGTCTTTTGTTCAATCGAAATCGCCGGGCTCAGGCCGTCGATCGAATCCACCTCCGGACGCTCCATCTGATCCAGAAACTGCCGCGCGTAAGGCGAGAGCGTTTCGACGTAGCGCCGCTGCCCCTCCGCGTAAATCGTATCGAACGCCAGCGACGATTTGCCCGACCCGCTCAGCCCGGTAATCACCGTCAGCGTATTACGCGGGATCGCGACGTCGATGTTCTTGAGGTTGTGCTGCCGCGCCCCGTGGACCGTAATCTGTTTGAGCAAGTCCCTATTGTCCCAAATGCCCAGCCTGTCCCAAATGGGTAGTGTCCTAAATCTGCGTTGATTAGGACACTACCCCCCAGATAGTGCGCTAAATGTGTGTCCCTCGCAATTGCTACCATAAACGACACAAGAAATGGCGAGGCGTCTCCTAAAGGCTTGGATGATCGGCTGGGCTGTCTCCTTTGTCGGTGCCACCCTTACGGCTGTAGTGCATACACCACTCGCGTTTATAGGAACGATTCTCATGATTCCCGGCTTTGTCGGCATGGTTCCGGTGTTCCCGATTGGGCGGAAGCTAGGACTGAGCGACGCGACGATGGGAATAGCATCCCTCATCTCGATGGCAATTTTTGCGAGCTTCTTCTATGGCGCTATCGCGCTGATTGTCATCCGAATTCGTACTAAGAATAAAAGCATTGTTCGTTAAGCGTTCCCTCGGTCTAGGCGGCCTCCAGCAGTTCCCGCACGCTCCAAACGTGATCGGCGATCCCCGCAGCCATCGCGGGCGTATTTCGCAGCGACTTGTGGACGCGCCCGAAGTTATACCAGCAGTACCAAAGCGCGACTGAAGCCCAGTGGTTTTCCCACTTCTTACTGAAAGCGTTCGTGAGGCGAGTAAACCGCCGCATTCCCATTCTTAGGCTGAGGTTGGACCGCTCCACTATCGCAGTGCAAATGCGCTCCGAATCGGGACGGCCCATAACTGGGACTACCTCGACGGATTGCACTTCGGCGGGACGGTACCGTTTCTCGCCGTCTTGCGGGTTGCGGTAGACCTTAATGAGTTGGGCAAAATCGCAGCGGTCATGCAGCGTGAGTATCAGTTCAAATTGATTCATGGTGGCACTGAGTGACTCCTTGGCGGCCCGCTCTCGCGAGCCCGCCACCAAGAGGGACACACATTTAGCGCACTACCTACCCCCAAATGCCCAGCCGCCGGTTCGCTATACTATCCACAATCCCCGGGTGATCCCCGTCGTACCCGGAATTCTCAGGAGGCCAAGGTGAGTTTGGAAGCATCGGTGCGGTACGCGGGCGATGTCGCCATCCTAGATCTGGCGGGCCGCGTTGTCTTGAACGACGGGTCGGCCACCATGCGCGAGGCTATTGCGAAATTGCGCGAGGCGGGTTCCACCAAAATTCTGCTCAATCTCGCCGACGTTAGTTTCATGGATAGCTCAGGACTGGGCGAGCTCGCCAGCGCCTTCTCCGCCACCGACAAAGCCGGCGGCCAACTGAAACTGGCGAATATTCCGGCGCGCATTATGGATCTGCTGCGCATCACCAAGCTGGATACGGTTCTCACTTCATTTCCGAGTGAACCGGCGGCTCTGGCAAGCTTTAACGGCGCCGCGGGAGATTAACGCAGCTCCCGCCAGTGCGGCACGTCCGCCACCGAATCGAGCAGCGCCGCACCCGGAATTGCTTCCGCGGAGTTAGCGGCCTGCATCGTCTGCTATGGATTGAGCGCGGCCTAGGTCATCCGCAGAGCGGTGGCGAGGCCTTTATCGGAGCGCACGTGCCAGATGCGCGCATCCATGCAGTAGTGCGTGAAAGCGACGCCCCACACCGCGGCCTGCGCTGTTTCATAAGGCAGCATGGCGGAGGGAATGAAGTTGAGCAGCAGATTCAACATAATGGCGACCACGAGATAAATGCCAAAGTTGTCCACCAGATGCGCTGCCAGGCCGTGGCGCTCGACCGCCCCCGGCTGGGTGTAGCGATTGCGATTGTGGAACCACATCAAGCGGTGATATTGGAAGCTATGGAACAGCCCCAACGCAATCCCGGCACGCACGATTCCATTAGGGCCATAGTGCGAACCGTAGAGGAGCGCGATCCACTGTAGCGGAACGATCATCCCCAGCAACGCCAGCTTGGGCCAGTTCATAGGCAGCCCCGCGCGCAGCTTCTGTATTTGCCGCAACAGCCAGCGGGCGGCCAGAGCCACGTACAGGCTTACGGCCACCGTCGGCAGCCAGGCCGCCAGTGGAACCGTCTGGATGATTACCGGCCGCGTGCGCAGCACAAACATGCCCAGCGGAATCAGCAGCTAACTGAGAAGGAGCCAGCGGTCCAGCAGAAAATCGGTACGGTCTTTGTTCTTGCCTTTATACAGCATCATGAAGCCGAAGTGCTGTTTGACGATGTGGAACTGCTGCCAGCACACCGCGAACAAGAAGAACAGGGAACCAAATCCCGCCCATACAAAGAGCGGTCCCGCCAGCAGCAGCGGCACGGGAATCCACAGAAACCAACCCAGGCGAGCGCGCTCTTCCTTATCGAAGTAGGTGCGCGTGATGGTGGATTGAACGTGCGGACCGTCGATGCCGAAAAACCAGATGAACTGAATCAGGGCGACGCCCACTCCCAGCGTCATGGCGCCCAAGGCCAAATAGCTGATTACCGCGGAGCCGATAAACCAGATCAGATCCTGGCGTTTGGAGATGATCCACTGCGTCTGGCGGGTTCCCGCGAGCGAAACACCGGCCGCGGGCTGGAGGGTTGCCGTACTCATGGCACGTCTTTTGTATATCGTACCGGTAGGCTTGAATCTTTAGGGGCTCAGGTCGACTGCCGGGCGTACTTAGCGCGCACTTCGGCTTCTGCTTTTAGCCAGTCTGCTTCGGGAGATCCGGGCCGGTCCGCGCGCTCCAGCCAGATGCGGTAGGCCACTTGGGCGATCTCTTTTTGATGCGCGACGGCATCAAAAGAGGGGGTCGCCGTTGCCGCAGGCGGCGGGGCAGTTGCCCGGCGGGGACTACGCTGAGCTTTGGGTTCGCCGTGCTTAGAGGGAGCTGTCCGTGTGATGGCCATGCAATGTTTCTCCTTAGAGTTGCGGACAACAGGGCCGTCGCGAATCGCCGGGGATGATATTTTATTGTAGCGCATCGTTCGCACGCCGCACTGATTTTACAATACCCATTTCCATACAAGTTTTCTATACAGGTGATAAACTACGCCGCATGAGACTCATGGGCTGCCTGGTCGCAATCCTATGGATCGCGCAGGCCGCACTCAGCGCGCAAGGACGCAACTACGGCCGCTCGCAGGTGATCACGCAGCAAGGGATCGCCGCCACCAGCCAGACGCTGGCGTCGCAGGCAGCCGTGCAGATTCTGGCGCGCGGCGGCTCCGCCGTCGATGCGGCCATCGCGGCGAACGCCGTGCTGGCGGTGGTCGAACCCATGAAGAACGGGCTGGGCGGAGACCTGTTCGCGCTGTACTGGGATTCAAAGACCGGCAAGCTCCAAGGTTTGAACTCTTCCGGCCCCGCTCCGCGTGCCCTCTCGCCCGAATTCCTGGCGAAACAAGGCGTGAAATCGATGCCCCAACAAGGCATTCACAGCTTCACCGTTCCCGGCGGTGTCGACGGCTGGGGGAAGATGCATGGGCGCTACGGCAAGCTGCCGTGGAAAGATTTGTTCCAATCCGCCATCGCGTATGCCGAAAACGGTTTTCCGGTTTCCGAAGCGATTCAGGAATCCTGGGCCGATCCCGCCAATCAGCCGCGCATCAAAGCCAATCCCGAGTCGGTGCGCGTGTTCCTTCCCGGCGGTAAGCCGCCGCTCGAAGGCGATGTGTTTCGCAATCCCGGAATGGCCCGAGCGCTGCGGCTGGTGGCCGAGAAAGGCCCCGACGCGCTCTACAAAGGCGAAATCGCCGCCGCCATTCTGAAGACTTCGCGCAAACTCGGCGGCACCATGACGGCCCAAGACCTGGCCTCCTATTCAGCCGAATGGGTGCAGCCGATATCGATCGATTACCGCGGCTGGCGCGTCTACGAATTGCCGCCCAACGGCCAAGGGATGGCCGCGCTCGAAATGCTGAATATCATGGAGACCGTTCCGCCGGCGCCGCTGGGCGCTTTCAGCCCGAGCGAAATGCACAAGCGCATTGAGGCCATGAAACTGGCCTACGCCGACGTGCGCCGCTATGACGCGGACCCGCACACTTATAACGTCCCCGTCGCCCAATTGTTATCGAAAGAGTACGCGCGCAAACGCGCCGCGCTGATCGATCCCAAACATGCCAACTGCGAAGTCCCCGCGGGCGAGCCCGCGGGCAGCGACACCACCTATCTGACCATCGTCGACAAAGAGGGCAACATGACGAGCTGGATTCAAAGCGTCTATTCGGAATTCGGCTCCGGCGTCACCGTCGAAGGCATGGGCTTCCTCCTGCAAAATCGCGGCGGCGGATTCACTCTCGAACCCCAGCACCCCAACGTACTGGCAGGCGGCAAGCGCCCGTTTCACACCATCATTCCGGCCTTCCTGGAGCGCGGCGACATGCACATCGGTTTCGGCATCATGGGAGGCTTCAATCAGCCGCTGGCCCACGCGCAGTTCGTTTCAAATGTAGTCGACTACAACATGAACCTGCAGGCCGCGCTGGAAGCGCCGCGCTTCACCAAGCGCAATTCCACCGGCTGCGATCTGGCGATCGAAGCGCGCATGCCCGCAAGCACGCTACAGCAGCTCTCCGAGCGCGGCCATCAGATCGCGATCCGCCGCGAGTATACGCAAGAAATGGGCCGCGGCCAAGCAATTTTACACAACTCAAAAACCGGCACCAACTACGCCGCCTCCGATCCCCGCGCCGACGGGGCAGCCGTGCCCGAGCCGATTCATCCTTAGTGGACGCAGGATTTCTTGCGGCCGGCAGGGAAATTTGAAGCGCGCTTGCAGCCAGCCCTGCCTTCCGCTACCGCGATCCTGGGATTTGCGGAGCTCCCGCAGGTTACGCGACCTTGATCGTCAACTCACCCAGTTTGTCGATGCGTCCCACCATCACATCACCGGCGACTACCGCGCCGACGCCCTCCGGCGTGCCCGTGTAAATCAGATCGCCCGCTTCGAGCGTGACCTGTTGCGACAGATGATGGATGACGTGCGGCACGTCCCAGATCATCAAATTCAAATTCGACTGCTGGCGCACCTGCCCGTTCACCGTGATCTGCAATTCCCCTTCGCTCAGATGGCCCACCTGAGCTGCCGGATAAATCTCCCCGCACGGCCCCGATTGATCGAACGATTTGCCGATCTCCCAGGGGCGTCCCTGCTTCGCCGCCGCCTGCTGCAAATCGCGGCGCGTCATGTCGAAGCCCACGGCGTAGCCGTAAACGTGAGCGAGCGCGGCTTCCACCGGAATGTTCGCGCCGCGCTTGCCGATCGCCACCACCAGCTCCACTTCGTGATGATAATTACCGGTCAGGGGCGGGTACGTCACCGTCGCGCCGTTCTCAACAATCATGTCGCTGGCCTTGGCGAAAAAGAACGGCGGCGATTTTTCATCGTGCCCCATCTCGCGCACGTGCGCCAGGTAATTGCGCCCTACACAATAAATGCGGCGAACCGGAAAGCGCGCTGTTGTGCCAGCGACAGGCAGGGAAGGCTGCAAGGCAGCGGGAACGACGTAGTCCATTCATTCAAAAGTACCATTACAATCGCAACCGTTTTGGGACTCTAAGGCATTGACCTTAGAGGTTCCGCTCTATAAACTCGGTATCACAGTGACAGAGCAACGAAAACACCAGCGCTTCGACTTGCGTCTTCCCATGGAGATTGTAGCGGGCGAGGTCAAGAACAAAGCCAAGGGCGAAACCCGCAACGTGAGTTCCTGCGGCGTGCTGTTCACGTCCAAAGTGCCCGTCGAAGTAGGCTCGTCCATTGAGTATCTGATCACGCTGCCCAAGGCGCCTGGAACCCGCGCGGAGGTGCGCCTGCGCTGCGTCGGCAAAGTAGTCCGCACCGAGGAGCAAACCCGCTTCGCCGCCACCATGGAACGTTACGAGTTCGTCCGCCAACGCATCTAGCGCCGCCTCCGTCCGTCCGCCTGCGCCGGTGCTAATATAGGCGAAGGAAGGGCGAACATGAACTCCACATTGGGATTTCCGGAGCCAACCGGGCTTCTCGAAAACGAGCGCGTTCTGGCGCGGCGCACCGGCCTCGCCGGAGCCATCGCGCGCTTCGAGGAATGGATGGCGGACGCGGATTCCCCCGTACGCGCCATCCGCCGCCAGCCAGCCAAGCCGGGCGTCTTTGCCGATTTCCCGGAGGCCCTGGCGCCGGCGCTCAAAAAGTCGCTGGTTGCGCGCGGCGTCCGCCAACTGTATTCGCACCAGGCCGAGGCGTTCGGACACGCCGCGGCCGGACGCAACGTAGTGGTGGTAACGCCCACGGCCTCCGGCAAGACGCTGTGCTACAACCTCCCGGTGCTGGAGCGCCTGATTGCCGATCCCGGCGCGCGCGCGTTGTACTTGTTCCCCACCAAGGCGCTGGCCGAAGATCAGCTCGCCGAGTTCCAGGGCGCCGTCGACGCCATGGGACGCGGCGCTTCAAACGTGGAGCTTCGTGCGTTCACGTATGACGGTGACACGCCGCAGGACGCCCGCCGCGCGATTCGCGAACGCGCCAACGTGGTGCTCACCAATCCCGATATGCTGCATTCCGGCATCTTGCCGCATCACACCAAGTGGGCCCAGGCATTCGAGAATCTACGTTACATCGTGATTGACGAGCTGCATTCCTATCGCGGCGTGTACGGCAGCCATTTGGCCAACGTGCTGCGGCGCTTGAAGCGCGTGTGCGAATTCTACGGGTCGTCTCCGCAGTTCATCTGTTGCTCGGCTACCATCGCGAATCCGCGCGAGCTGGCCGAGGCGCTCACCGGCCAGCAGTTTGAATTGGTCGCCGAAAACGGTGCACCCTCCGGCGAGAAATATGTGGTGTTCTACAACCCGCCAGTGGTGAATAAGGCTCTGGGGATCCGCCGCGGCTATTTGAACGAAACCCGCCGCATCGCGCGCGAGCTGCTAGACCGCGGCCAACAGACGCTGGTCTTCGCCAACTCCCGCCTGGCCACCGAAATTCTGCTCACCTATTTGAAGGAGGATCGCCCCAGCGGCAGCGTCCGCGGCTATCGCGGCGGCTACCTGCCCAAGGAGCGCCGCGAGGTCGAGCGCCAACTGCGCGACGGCGATATCCGCGCCGTGGTTGCCACGAATGCACTGGAATTAGGCATCGACATTGGATCGTTAGACGCCGTGGTCATGGCCGGATATCCCGGAACCATCGCCTCCACCTGGCAGCGGGCCGGACGCGCCGGACGCCGTCAGACCACGGCGCTGGCGGTGCTTGTGGCCTCCAGCGCGCCTCTCGATCAATATATTATCGAGCACCCTGAATACTTCTTCGAGCGTCCCCCCGAGCACGCCTACATCAATCCCGACAACCTGGAGATCCTGATCAATCACATGAAATGCGCCGCCTTCGAACTGCCGGTGCGCGATAACGAAAAGTTCGGCACGCACGATGCCGACGAAATGTGCCAGTTTCTCGCTGACCTCAAACTGTTGCACCATTCCGGTGGCGCCGCAAACGGCGCATGGCATTGGACCTCCGACACCTATCCCGCCGACGCCGTCAGCCTGCGCAGCATTTCAAGCGATAACTTCCTGGTGGTCGACATCACCGGCGACCATCGCGTGATCGGCGAAGTGGCCTTCACCGCCGCGCTCACCACACTGCATGAGAAAGCCATCTATCTGCACGATGCGCGCCAATATCAAGTGGAACGCTTCGATTACGATGGCCGCAAAGCTTACGTGCGCCAAACGGATTCAGACTATTTCACGGACGCCATCGATTACACGCAGGTGAAGGAACTAGAAGCGTTCGAATCGTCTGGAGTGAACGGAGCCAGCGCCGCCCACGGCGAGGTGCGCCTGAACCGGCAGATCGTGGGCTTCAAGAAAATCAAGTTCTACACCATGGAAAACGTGGGTTCGGGACACCTCTCGATGCCCGAGCAGGAAATGCACACCACCGCGTTCTGGCTGCACTTCCCGGTAACGTTTCTCGCGCGCTTCGCCGATCTGACGCCTACCGAAAAACACAGCGGCTTGGTGGCTCTGGGAGCGCTGCTGCGCACCGTCGGTTCTTTACGCGTGATGTGCGATCCACGCGACTTGGGCGTGTCCCTCACGGAAGCGATCGCCGGCAGCCTGCAAACGTTCCAGCCGAATCTATACCTCTACGACAATTACCCCGGCGGTATTGGCCAGAGCGCGCCACTCTTTAAGATGACGAGGCCGCTCCTCGAAGGCGCGGCGGCTCTCTTGCGCGGCTGCGCGTGCGAAGCCGGCTGCCCCGGCTGCGTCGGTCCCCTCGGCGAAGTCGGCGAGCGCGGCAAGGAAACCGCAGGCCGAATTCTCAGCGAGCTTCTGACATAGCGCGCGGGCCGCTGGTTTGTTTGCAACGACCGGCAACTCGTCGCAGCGGCGGCTGCAAGCGGTTTTCAAACGCTCCGTGTCTAACGCGCCCAGTTGAAGCCCAGCCCCGTGCTATACAGGAAATCGTTTTTCTTGAACCCCGGAGCCGGATCGCTCAAGTACCGGTCGCTCAGCGCAACATTCCAGGTGAGCCATTTCGTCAGCTGCATGGCGGCGCCCGCGTCGGCATTCATGCGATATTGCCCGCTGTCGGAAAGATTATCGAACATGCGGAAGGTCTCGACGAAACTGGTCCGCGCGCTGATTTTGTAATTAAAATCATCGCCCCAAAAAGCTTCGGCCGAATTCCGCGTGAAGGCCGCACGCGCGCCCGCCGCACCGAAGGCCTGGCGGTTCCAATCGCCGCCGCCAGTCACGCTCAGCCGGCTGGTGTCATGCGACCAGATCAGATAACCTACGCCGCCGCCGACCGTCACGCCCAGATCCAGCGACTGGAACTTGTCGTATTCAAAATCGTTGAAGGCGTTCAGGAATATTTTCTTGGTAAGGTTGCGGTTGTAGCCCCACCCGCCGCGGATGGCCTTGGCGGTCTGTGCGTTCACGCCGTTGATGGTCGCCGATGAACTGATCGAATTGAAATACGCCGTAGTCCGCGTGGTATTGGAGGCGCGCACGAAGTTGACGGGCGTCGTCAGTGTCGAGGTATCCGCGTTGCCCTTGGCGCCAGCCAGGTTGAGGCTGCCGGTAATGGTCCACAGATCCAGCAGTCGCGGATGCAGATACGTCTGATAGGTTTTTTCTTCCGCGTCGTCGCGCAGCGTGACTACATCTTTAGGATCCACCGCCTGCGGCGCTCCCGGCGCAGCTACTTGAATGCGGTCTCCCTGCGTTTCAATACTGGCGATGATGGTTTTACCGCCGGACAGCGTTATATGGAGCGGCTGATCGCTCTTCACGGTGGCGACGTCGGCCCACTTCAACGTTACCGTGCCGAAGTTTTTGCTCTTGACGGTGATGTTGTCTCCGTCTTTTTTTACGATGGCGCCGGTGATGCGGTCGCCATCCTTCATGGTGATCTGGTCTGCCAACCCGGCGCCCGCGGACAAGAAGAGCGCGCAAACGGAGAGCGTAATCTTCATCACTCCAGATTAAGCGATGCGGCGCTTCAGGAGGAAATACACTGGCACGCCGATCAGCACGATCACCAACCCTGGCACTGTGGTGGACGCGCGGTAAGCGAACAGCAAGAGCAGAATCACGGACGCGCCCGCAATGTAGAGCGCGGGAACGAAGGGGTAGCCGAAGGCGCGATACGGCCGTTCTTCATGGGGACGCCGTTTGCGCAGCACGAACACCGCGGCGATCGTTAAGATATAAAAAATCAGCGCCGCGGACACTACGTAATCCAGCAGATTGCCGTACAGGTTGCCGAACTTTCCGGTGGAAACATCATAGGTGCGCGGCAGCACCAGCAGCGTGGTCCACGCCGCTTGCATGATCAGCGCCGCGCCCGGGACATGTGCCTTGTTGATCTTCTTGGCGGCGCGAAAGAACAGATTATGCCGCGCCATCGCGAAGCAAGCGCGCGCGCCCGCCAGCACCATGCCGTTGATGCAGCCGAAGGTCGAGATCATGATCGCGATGGCCATGATCTGCGCTCCGGCTGCCGGATATACGGCGCCCACCATGGCGCTGGCCACGCGATCGAGAGGAGCCGATTGCACCTGATCGAACGGCAGCACGACCAAATAGGCAAGGTTCGCCAGCAAGTACAGGCCGATGACGATAGCCGTCCCGAATGCCAACGACAGTGGCACGTTGCGGCGCGGCGTGCGCACTTCCCCGGCCGTGAAGGTGATGTTGTTCCAGGCGTCAGCCGAGAAGAGCGATCCGGTTTGCGCCACGCACAAGGCCACTAGCAGGCCAAACGAGGTCTCCGGCGTCAAGCCCGGAGCAATGGGCGTGAAGCCGCGAGGCGTCCACGCGTTTCCGAAGTTTCCCGCCACTGCCTGCCGATTCCATCCTAGAAAAATGCCGAGTCCGATCAAGCCCAGCAGCGATCCGATCTTCGCCACCGTGAAAAAATTCTGCACGCGCTTGCCGTACTGAATACCCAGGGTGTTGGTGTAAGTCAGAAACAGAATCACCACAATCCCCACCAGTTGCGCCGTCGATAGCGACACTGCATAGCCGGTTGAGAGATGAATGGGCGCAACCAGGTAATTGCTTTCCGAGATCGACGGCCACAGCACGCCCAGGTAGCGCGCGAAGGCCACCCCCACCGCCGCGATGGTGCCGGTCTGGATCACGCCGAAGAGCGTCCAGCCGTAGAGAAATCCCCACATGGGCGAAAACGCCTCGCGCAGATAAATGTATTGGCCGCCGGCCCGCGGCATCATCGCGGCGAGTTCGCCGTAGGAGAGCGCGGCGGTCAGCGTCAGGATCCCGGTGATTACCCAGGACGCCAGCAGCCAGCCCGGGCTGCCCACATTGCGCGACATCTCCGCGGAGACGATGAAGATGCCGGAGCCGATCATCGATCCCGCCACCAGCATGGTCGAATCAAACAGTCCGAGCGTGCGCGTAAGTTCGCTTTTCGCTGCTTGCATGGGTCTTTTGTCGAGTATAGCCCGTGCGCGCCCTCAATCCATTCTCACAGCCGCCATGCATTCAGAAGAGATAGAGGCGCTCGACGTTGAGGCAGCAAACCTCCCAACGGGCCGAAAGAGCCCACCGCCGATCAGCTTCTGGATAAGTTCATTCAGGCATCCGGAAGCGCACAGCGTCTTGCGGCACTTACTAGTTGGACGGCTACGGGCACCATGGAAGGTTTTGACACCTATCACATGAAAGTTCCCGTCGAAATTCATGCGCAGGCGCCCGCGCAACGCACCATGATTTCGCACGCGCAAAACGGCTCCACCACGACTGTGTTCGATGGTAGCGCCGGCTGGATCGCGGGATTCGATCGCCCCGTGCGCCTCATTCCGATGCTGCCTGGCCCGGAGCTAGACGGAGGAAAACTGGACGCCATCCTCGGGTTCCCCGGCGGCATCAAACAGGCGCTCACGGACTGGAAGGTGGGGTTCCCGAAGACAACGATCGACGACAAAGTAGTGAACATCGTCCAGGGAACGGGCGCTGGAAAGACCCGCGTGAAGCTTTATTTTAATGACACAACCGGACTGCTGACCCGTCAGGTTCGCTACGCGGATACTCCCATCGGTATGGTCCCCACGCAGATCGACTACACCGATTACCGCGAAGTCGCCGGCGTCAAACTGCCCTATCACATTGTAATTACCTGGACGGACGGTCAATCCGAAATCCAGTTGAGCGAGATTCAGGCAAACGCCCCGATCGATGCAGCGAAGTTTGCGAAACCGGCGCCTGCTGCCGTGAAAGCGCAGCGTAAGTAACAGTCCGCTTGGGGCGTCAATCCTGGCGCGATCGTCGAAGGCCCATAGAACCGATAAACAGCCACCCATCATTTTCGCGAAGGTGCGTGGGGCCGTGAAGCGAACGCCGCTCCCCCGAACACCCCATCGCGCAGTTGGCGATGAAGCGTTAATGCCACCAGGAACGGGGCAACGTAGGGCAACACGCTGACCGTCAAGTAAGCGCCGAGGCGGTGCATCCATTGGCCGATAGCATCATCGGCTCCTGTAAATTGGGAGGCATTTTCGCGGGCCGTACACTGAGCGAAGGCAACCAGCAGGGAAACTTCGATGGCGGCCATGACAAGGGTTCCTATTACCAGCGGGCGCACTTTGTATGCGGGCGCCGCCAAAAATATCGCCCACAGCACGGGAAGACTAAATGTAAAGGTGATGGCATCGCTGCGCGCCATATCGAAGTCAATGGACTCAATCTTCTGTGAGGTGGCTTTCAACGTTACATCGACAGGCACACGCAGCGTCCAGTCGCCGGAGGGATGCTCATCGATCTCAACGAAAGCGGCCGCGGCCCCCTTTAACAGGTAGAGCATGGGGTCGGCCAGCACGAACCACCAGAGCGCGAGGAGTCCGATTAGCGAGGCCGAACCCCGCAGCAGGAAGCGGGTCTGCGGCTCAAGCGTGCGCACGCCTTACCCACAGCCAGAACAGCACGACGGTATCCAGCACCAGCAGGCTTTCCCACAAGTAGGCGTGCGCGAAGTCGAACCACGCCATGCTATATTGCCCGAGATAGAAAAGGCTGATGAAGCGTCCGATGTTAAGCGCCTGCACGATCGCGGAGCCCGCGACCAGGCCCCATGCTTTGCTCTTCCAGGACGCCGGAAAAGCCAGCACGGCCGACCACAAAAGGATGGTGACGTTCACGGCATTGCAGCCGTCGCGCATCTCCACACCGAAGCCCCCGGGAGCGCGCAGAATCGCCTGATCCCGCGTGGCGTGCCCGCCACACGCTACTACTATCGCGTGGGAAATGCCCACCAGCGCTCGAGAGAATTTCAAATCGAGCGCCTGTACGGGGGGCGTCAGCAAAACGCCGAAAGCGAGCAGGAAGCAGCCGGCAAAAACCGCCGCGAAGCGCGCGGGGCGAGGTCTATCCATGCGCGTATGGTTTGCGAAGATGCAGCCAACCCAATCCCGCCAACAGCATCGCGAGCCCGGCCAACATCGGCATCGACAAGGCCGGAACGCTACTAACATTCTGAGTGGGGGGCGGTAAACCGGGCAGCCCCGCGCCACCGC
>JALYIB010000139.1 GCA_030775965.1 Acidobacteriota bacterium
CCACCAACGCCAGCCACGGCGTCCTGTCATGCCGATTCTCCGTAGTAGGACGAAAGAGATTGAACAGCGCCACCACCACAATCGTCGCGCCAATGACGCCCGTGATGACCTTCGCATCCAGGCCGCGCAGCAAAAACACGCCGATTAAAACGCCCGGCACCCCGCCGGCCAGCATGAATCCCAAGGTGCGCCAGTCCACCTGCCCGCGCGCCATGTAGACCGGAGAGGTGATGATCTTCACCACCGCTCCAAAAATGAGAGAAGTCCCCACCGCAATGCGCGCCGGTAATCCTACGGCGAGTATCAATAGCGGAGTGGTCAGCGTGCCCGCGCCCACACCGGTGAGCCCGATTGCCAGCGCAATCACGAACCCCAGCAGATAAGTCATGGGATGACGCAGGCTACTCGGCCTGAATGTGAATTCCGCACTCCAGCTTTTCTTTCCCCTGCCAACGCCCCGACCGCGGATTATCGGGATCGAAGGGCAGCGCCGTGCACGGCTGGCAGCCAATGCTGGTATAGCCTTGATCGTAAAGCGGCAGCGCCGGAATGTTGTACAGGCTCAAATACTGCCACACATCCTTATTCGTCCACCCCGCCAGCGGACTCACTTTTTCCAGCGTCTTCCCCGCAGGCAGCTTGAACGGCTCCACCTCTTGCAGATTCGCCCGCGTGGGCGATTGCTCGCGCCGTAACGCCGTGAACCACGTGTCGTAATTCGCGATCCCCGCAAACAACGGCTCCACTTTACGCAGCCCGCAGCACTTACTAGGTTCGGTCTGGTTGAGAATGCCGAACAAAGATTCCTGTTCCTTCACGCTCTGCTTGGCCTCCAGATTGACCAAGTTCAAATTCCACTCGCGCGTCATCTGATCGCGATACGCCAGCGTCTCCGGAAAATGGTAGCCCGTCTCCAGAAACAACACCGGAATATCCGGCCGCTGCTGTTTCAACATGTGCACCAGCACCACGCACTCCGCCTGGAAACTGGAAGTGAGGCAAGCCGCACCGTTCTTCGCCAACTCGCCCGCGATCAGTTCCCGAGCGCTTTGAATTTTGAGATCCAGCTCACTCATTGCGAAAGAATCCTTCGAGCGCCTTGCGCAGCAGCGCAATCGCCGCTTCCTCTTCTGCCGGTAGGTTTAGATGCGCTCCCGGAGGAACGGATGCACGAACCAATCGCGCCAACTTCTCCGCCGCACTTTCCGTACCCGCCTCGGTAGCCGAGATAATCATCCCCGCCGCCGCCGTAGCATTGGTCTGCCGATCTATGAGGATGAACGCCCCCGCCCCCCGATTCTCCCGATAAGGATCGAAGAAAATCGGACGCGCCGTAGCCAACCGCACCACGCCGACCTCATTCATCGCCAGCCCGCGCACCGATTCCGCATGCAGCGTGTTCACATTTACGCGGTATTCCACCGATTCAACCCGGGCCGGAACCATCTGCGAAGTGTGCTTGATCAAATAGTGCCCCGCCGGGTCCAGCGGCTTCGAATCGAACCACACAACGGTCGCTTCAATCGCCCGCGCCGCCACCGGCTCCGGACCGCTGCTGATCATATCGCCCCGGCTGATATCGATCTCGTCCGCGAGCGTCAGCGTCACCGACATCGGCGCGTGCGCCACTTCCAGATCGCCCTCCCAAGCCACAATGCGCTCGACGCGAGTCCGCCGCCCCGAAGGTTGCGTCAAAACTTCATCCCCCGGACGCACCACGCCCGAAGCGATCTGCCCCGCATATCCGCGGAACGTCATATCCGGCCGCACTACCCGCTGCACTGCCATGCGAAACGGAGCATGTACCGTAACCGGCGAAGTGTCGACCGATTCCAAATGATCCAGCAAACTATGCCCGTCAAACCACGGCATGTTCTTGCTCTTATCGACGACGTTATCGCCTTTGAGCGCGCTCAGTGGCAGGAAGTACGCGCCCTCCACACCCAGCCGCGTCAGAAATGGAGCGAACTCCGCGCGAATCCGGTGGAATACATCCTGTTCGTAATCCACGAGGTCCATCTTATTTACCGCGATCACGAAATGCGGAATCCCCAGCAGCGACGCAATGTAGGCGTGCCGCATGGACTGCGTTGTGATCCCGCGCTTGGCATCCAATAAGATGATGGCCAAATGCGCCGTCGACGCGCCGGTAGCCATGTTGCGCGTGTACTGCTCGTGTCCCGGCGTATCCGCCAGAATGAACTTGCGCTTGGGCGTAGCGAAATAACGATAGGCGACGTCGATCGTGATCCCCTGCTCGCGCTCTGCCCGCAGCCCGTCCGTCAGTAGCGAAAAATCAATCTCGCCCCCGCGAATCGCCTGCTTCAGTTGATCTTCGTAAGCCCCGCGAGCATCGTGCAACAGCCGCCCGATCAGCGTGGACTTCCCGTCATCGACACTCCCCGCCGTAGTGAAGCGCAGCAAGTCTTTCGACTGCTCCTGCCGCAGAAACTCCTCAACGTCGAACTTCTGAGTGTCAATTACCGGGAGAGCCCCCATCGTCAGAAGTACCCTTCCCGTTTCTTCAACTCCATTGATCCTTCACGATCATGGTCAATGACGCGGTTCTCGCGCTCTGAATTCCGGGCCGCCACCAGTTCCGCAATGATCTTCGGAATCGTGTCCGCATCCGACCTCATCGCCCCCGTGCAAGGCGAACACCCCAGCGAACGCATGCGGCACTTCACCACTTGGAGCTTCTCGCCCTCGCGCGGACCCATGAACGCCTGTTCCGGCATGATGAGCGAATTTCCGCGGATCAAAACCTCGCGCTCTTTCGCGTAGTACAGCGGCACAATCGGAATCTTCTCCAGATGAATGTACTGCCACACATCCATCTCCGTCCAATTCGAAAGGGGAAACACGCGAATGCTTTCGCCCGGCTCGATGCGGCTGTTATAGATATCCCACAACTCCGGCCGCTGATTTTTCGGATCCCATTGCCCTAAAGTGTCGCGGAACGAATACACCCGCTCCTTTGCGCGCGATTTTTCTTCGTCCCGTCGCGCCCCGCCGAACGCCGCATCGTAATTGCCTTCGCGCAGCCCATCGAGCAACGCCGTCGTCTTCAGCAATCCGCAACACCGCTCCGTCCCCAGACGCAGCGGATTGGCCCCCTCATCCAGAGCCTTGCGATTGGTCTTCACAACCAGCTTGACGCCCAGCTCGGCCGCCTGCTTGTCTCGGAAGTCGATCATTTCTTGGAACTTATAGCTCGTATCGACGTGTAACAGGGGGAATGGAATGGGCCCTGGATGGAAGGCCTTCTGTGCCAGCCGCAGCATTACAGAAGAATCCTTACCGATCGAATAAAGCATCACCGGGCGCTGGAATTCCGACGCAACCTCGCGTAGAATGTGGATGCTCTCCGCCTCCAGTACCTGCAAGTGGCTGATTTCCCACGGCATGGACAAATCGTACCACGCCATCATTGCATTGTCCATCTGGAAGTAGGCCATGGCGTATTGACCACTACAGGTAGTATTTTCTGATTGACATAGACGATATCTTGGGGCAAGATAACGTTCTAGCGGAAATTGTCGGAATCTTCGCTAATCTTTTTTTGAAGGATCTTCCATGGGACAATTAGGTGTAGGCGTCGCAATGAAACTGAAAGATGTGCGCCGGCCGGTGCCGGTGTCAGAGCGAATCGGCGTGGACTTTCCGCGCTTCTTCACCACGGGTAAAGACCCCTGTAACGAAGTAGCCTGGGAGTTGCGCACCGCCTCCATCGGCAACGACAAAGGCGCGGTCATCTTCGAGCAGCGCGACGTCGAGGTCCCCGCGGATTGGTCCCAAACCGCCACCAACATTGTCGTCAGCAAATATTTTCACGGCAAAATGGGCACGCCGCAGCGCGAAACCAGCGTGCGCCAATTGATCGGCCGCGTGGTCAACACCATTGCCGATTGGGGAGCCGAACAGCACTACTTCCGCACGCAAGAAGACGCCGAAAGTTTCCGCGATGAGCTGGCGCACCTGATGCTCACGCAGAAGGCTTGCTTCAACTCGCCGGTTTGGTTCAACGTGGGCGTGAAAGAAACCCGTGGCTACGGCTGGTATTACGACGAATCGACCACTCAGATCGAAAAAATCGACCCCGCCAATCCGCGCCCGCAATGCTCCGCGTGTTTCATCAATTCAGTGGGCGATACGCTCGAATCTATTCTCGACCTCGCCAAGACCGAAGGCATGCTTTTCAAATGGGGCTCGGGCACCGGCTCGAATTTGTCGACGCTGCGTGAAGAAGAAGGTTTACTTTCCGGCGGCGGACGCGCCTCCGGCCCCTTAAGCTTCATGAAAGGTTTTGACGCCTTCGCCGGCGTGATCAAGAGCGGCGGAAAGACCCGCCGCGCCGCGAAAATGGTGATCCTCAACGCCGATCACCCCGACATCGAAGCCTTCATCTGGTGCAAAGCCAAAGAAGAGAAGAAAGCCCACACGCTGATCGACGCCGGTTACGATTCCTCGCTCGACGGGGAAGCCTATAGCTCCATTTTTTTCCAAAACGCCAATAACAGCGTGCGCGTGACCGACGAATTCATGGAAGCCGTGATCTCCGACGGCGACTGGTGGACCAAATCGCGCCTCGCCAACCAGCCGTTGAAGCGCTACAAAGCCCGCGACCTGATGCACCAGATCTCGGAAGCCACGCACCAGTGCGGAGATCCCGGCATGCAGTACGACACCACGGTGAACCGCTGGCACACATCGAAAAACACCGCGCGCATCAATGCGTCGAACCCCTGCTCGGAATATATGTTCCTCGACGATTCCGCCTGCAACCTGGCGTCGTTGAACCTCATGAAATTCGTCAAGGCCGACGGCGTCTTTGACGTGGAAGCCTATCGCCACGCCGTCGACACCGTCATCATGGCGCAGGAAATTCTGGTCGATAACGCGGCCTACCCAACCGAAAAAATCGCCAAGAACTCGCACGATTTCCGCCCGCTGGGCTTGGGCTACGCGAACCTGGGAGCGCTCCTGATGTCGATGGGCCTGGCCTACGATAGCGACCACGGCCGCGATTGGGCCGCCGCGCTCACGGCCATCATGTGCGGCCAGGCGTATCTTACCAGCGCCCGCATCGCCGAAGGATCCACCGGCCCCTGCGAAGGTTACGCCGTCAACGAGGAGCCATTCCTCAATGTGATCCGCATGCACCTCGAGGCCACCTCGCGCATCGACAGCCACCGCGTCCCCTCCGCCGTTTACGAGAACGCGCGCAAGTGCTGGGAAGAAGCATACGTGCTCGGCAAGATCGCCGGCTTCCGCAACGCCCAGACCACCGTGCTAGCGCCCACCGGCACCATCGGCTTCATGATGGATTGCGACACCACCGGCATCGAGCCCGATCTGGCGCTCGTGAAGTACAAAAAACTAGTGGGCGGGGGCGTCATCAAGATCGTCAACAACACCGTTCCCGCGGCGCTGACCAAGCTCGGCTACAACACCGCGCAGATTAACGCCATCGTCGATCACATCGATTCGAGCGGCACCATCGAAGGCGCTCCCATGTTGAAGCCTGAGCACCTGTCCGTATTCGATTGCAGCTTCCGCCCGCAGAACGGAGTGCGCTCCATTCACTACATGGGCCATGTGCGCATGATGGCCGCCGTCCAGCCCTTTATCTCCGGTGCGATTTCGAAAACCATCAATATGCCGGAAGAATGCACCATCGAAGACGTGATGGACGCTTACACCGAAAGCTGGAAGCTAGGCCTGAAAGCCGTCGCCATTTACCGCGATAATTCGAAGCGCGTGCAGCCCTTGAGCTCCGGCACGGCGAAAGGCGCGAAAGCGTCATCCGGATCCACGGCCGGCCCCACGCAGGTGGAAGAGAAGGTGGTCGAAAAAGTAGTCTACCGCCCCGTGCGCCGCAAGCTGCCCGAAGAACGCGCCGCCATCACCCACAAATTCTCCATCGGCGGCCACGAAGGTTATCTGACCGTCGGCCTTTACGAAGAGGGACAACCAGGCGAGCTCTTCATTCGCATGGCCAAGGAAGGTTCCACGATTTCCGGTCTGATGGACAGTTTCGCTACCGCCATCAGCCACGGCCTGCAATACGGCGTGCCCCTGAAATTCTTCGTCGACAAATTCAGCCACGTCCGTTTCGAGCCCAGCGGCTGGACCGGCAACCCGCAAGTCCCTTACGCAAAATCCATCATGGATTACATCTTCCGCTGGTTGGGCGCGAAGTTCCTCGGTTCCGAATACGCCGCGGGCGAAGCCGGCGAATCCCCCAAACTCGCGATCACCGAACCCGAGCCGCAGCAAAAACTGCCGTTCTCCGCCGTCGCCACCGACGCCCCCAGTTGCTCCGAATGCGGCGGCCTCATGACCCGCAACGGCTCCTGTTACAAGTGCGAGAACTGCGGTGGAACTAGCGGCTGCAGCTAAAATTGCGGACTCCTAGATAGGAGTCCGCAATCCCTTCGCATATAGCTGCAC
>JALYIB010000140.1 GCA_030775965.1 Acidobacteriota bacterium
GTCATAATCAGATGCATGGCCCACTGTGATTCCGGGGATGTCCGTGAGGCCCTTCATTTTGCGCTTTCATATTAACATCAACATGCCAGCATCCAGCGCGCCGGGAGATCCTGATTGCTCGACTTTCTGAAGAGGCCCATCGAGACATTCCAGGAGTTTTTGTTCTTAAGCGGGCGCGCGTTCCGTAATATTTTTCGCTCGCCGCATTACGCCGACGACATTCTCCTGCAGATGGATACCATCGGCGTCGGCTCCCTGTTCATCGTCAGCCTGATCGGCTTCTTCAGCGGCGTGGTGATGGCGCTGCAGATGTCGCGCGCGTTGGCCACCTACGGAGCACAAGGGCAGATCGGGCAGATTGTTTCGATCACGCTGGTGCGTGAATTGGGGCCGGTGCTGGCGTCGCTGCTGGTGGCCGGGCGGAACGCCAGCGGCATCGCCAGCGAACTGGGCTCGATGCGGGTAACCGAACAGATCGACGCCATGCGGGCGCTGGGGACTGACCCCGTCCAGAAACTGGTCACGCCGCGCTTGATCGCCATGGCCGTGGTGCTGCCGCTGCTCACCATCATCGCGGACTTCCTGGGCCTGGTGGGCGGCTACTTTATCGCCTATTCGCTGCTGGACATCACCACCGATCAATATTGGAGCACGGCCTGGCGCGCGCTTGAATACAACGATCTCACGCAGGGCCTGCTGAAGCCATTTTTATTCGCGATCGTCATCGCCATGGTGGGATGCTACTACGGCATGAACACTTCGGGCGGCACGCAGGGCGTGGGCCGCTCCACCACTAAGGCCGTGGTTGTGGCCTCGGTATGGATCTTCATCATCACTTCCATGCTGGACCCGCTGTTCGTGAATCTGTCGTCCTAAAATATGACCCCGGTTCTCCCCTACCCAGCGCAACCACTCGCTCCGCCGACGGCGCAACCGCCGGTGGTGCGCTACGACGACGTCAATCTCTCTTTCGGGGAGACGCCCGCGTTGGTGCATCTCTCCTTCAGCATGCAAGCCGGCGAAACCCGCGTGGTGCTGGGTGCCGCCGGTAGCGGCAAAACCATGCTGCTCAAGACCGCCGTCGGCTTGGTGGCGCCGGACTCCGGACACATCTCGTTATTCGGCGAAGAAGTCACGGGCCGCAAGGAAAGCCAGTTGTACGATGTGCGCAGCAAGGTGGGCATCCTGTTCCAGGAAGGCGGGCTGTTCGATTCGCTCACCATCGCGGAGAATGTGGCCTATCCGCTGCTCAATCAGCGCGCGGGCAAGCCGCCCTCGCCCGCAGAAGTGGACCGGCGGGTACGGGAATCGCTGAGCTTCGTTGAACTGGAGCACACTCTTGAGAAATTTCCCAGCGAGTTATCGGGCGGGATGCGCCGCCGCGTCGGCATCGCACGCGCGGTGGTGACCGCGCCGCAATTGGTGCTTTACGATTCGCCGACGGCCGGCCTCGACCCCATCACCGCCAACACCATCATCAACCTGATCATCAAAGGGCGCGATCTACGCAACACGGCAACGATCATGGTCACTCACCGCTATCAGGACGGGCATTTGATGGCTCATTTTCGCTACAATCCTGACAGTGGGAAAATCGAGCCGGCGGAGAGCAGCCAGTTGACGACGCGCTTCTTCGTCATGCAGGAGGGCCGCCTCCACTTTGAAGGTTCGGAGGCGGAATTGCGCGCGAGCACCGATTCATACGTACAAAAATTCGCGCGTCCCGGGAGTTCCTAGGAATTTATGGCGCAACAAACCAAAAAACGTTGGGCGCAGTTAAAAGTAGGCCTGCTGGCCATCTGCGCGCTGGCACTCCTGGCGTTTCTCATTTTCCTGATGACCAGCTCCAATGGGCTGTTCGTCACGCGCAGCGACGTCTATACTTTTCTGGACGATTCGGCGGCCATTGCCGCCGGCGCCCCCGTACGGCTCAACGGAATAACCGTGGGGCGGGTGGGGATCATCGGCCTTTCCGGATCGAGCGAACCCAACCGGATCGTGCGCGTCACTTTGCAGATTGAGAACCGCTATCTGCCGTCGATTCCGGTCGACTCCCAAGCGGCTATTGCCGCCGAGAATTTACTGGGCACCAAGTACATCAACATCAAGAAGGGCAAAGCGCAAGCCACGATCATGGCGGGCGCCGAAGTCAAGAGCCTGGACACGCGCGAATTCGACGACGTGGTGCAGCAGGGCTACAGCACGCTGGCCTCGCTGAACGGGATTTTCAAGAAGCTCGACAGCATCCTCGACCAGTTGCAGGAAGGCAAGGGCACCATCGGTAAATTGCTTTCCGAGGACGAGCTGTATAAGAAAGTGGTGGGCATTGTGGACGAAACCCATCGTGTCATTGCCACCCTGGATTCGCAGGAAGGCACGTTAGGCAAGCTGATGCATGACGACAGCCTGTACACCGACCTGCGCGGCACCTTGAGCCGCGTAAACGATCTGGCCGACAGCATCCAGAAAGGCGATGGCACGATCGGCAAGCTGATGAAGGACCCGGCTCTCTACGACGACACGCGGGCCACCATCGGCGATTTGCGGGGGATATTGGCGGGACTCAGCCAAGGCAAGGGCACCGCCGGCAAACTGCTCAGCAGCGACGATCTGCATAACCAGATCCAGGGCACGATCGGCCGCCTGGATACGCTGCTGGACAAGATCAACAATGGCCAGGGCACGATCGGCCAACTGCTGGTGAACCCCTCGCTCTATCAGAACCTGGACAGCACCACCCGCGAGATCAACGGCTTGATGAAAGATTTCCGCGCCAATCCGAAAAAGTTTTTGCGCATCAAGCTCGGCCTGTTCTGACGTGCGCAAGCTGGTGGTTAACGCCGACGACTTCGGCTTCACCCGCGACGTGAATCAGGGGATTGTCGAAGCGCACCGCGAGGGCATCCTCACCGCGACCACCCTGATGGCTAGCGGAGCGGCTTTTGACGATGCCGTCCGTCTGGCGCGCGAGAACCCCAAGCTCGATATTGGCGTGCATCTGGTTCTGGTGGGTGAGCCGCCGTTTCCCGCGACCGTGGCTCAACTGGCGCGCGCTGTTGCTCTGGGCCGTATTCGCATCCACGAGGAACTGCAAGCGCAAGTGCGGCGAATTCTCGATGCCGGTCTAGAGCCCACGCACCTCGACACGCATAAGCACACCCATTTGCTGCCGCCCGTGCTGGCAGCGTTGGCGCAGCTCTCCGAAGAATATAAGATCCCCTGGGTGCGCCGGCCCTTCGATCTTCCACTGGCACCGGCAGGAGCAGGCGTGACCTGGGCCAAGCGGGCCACCAGCAAAACCTTGCGTATCGTCCGCGGGCACTTTGCGCGCGTGTTAGCCCGGCACGGCTGCCGCTCGACGGATCACTTCGCCGGATTCCAGATCACCGGCCGCTACGGCGCGGCGGACCTGGCCCGCTTGATCCGCGCATTGCCAGAGGGTTCGACGGAATTCATGTGCCACCCCGGCATCTGCGGGGACGAGTTGCGCGGCGCACGCACGCGCTTGAAAGAGAGCCGGGAGCAGGAATTACGCGCGCTGAAATCGCCCGAAGTCCGCGCGGCATTGGCCGAGGCCGGGGTGGAACTGGTCAGCTATCGGGAACTTTAATTCAACAGTTGCCAGTGCGTCAGCGCGTAACCCAAAAATCCCGTCGCATTGTAGGCCGAGTGCATCACGAAGGCGGAGGTGGTCGATTTCGTCTTATAGCGCACATAGCCAAACACGATTCCCGCCACGCCGATTAGCATAATCGGCTGCCAGGCCCAATAATTCTGCGCGCCGTGCAACAAGCCGAACAACAGCGCGGTTAGAAAAATTCCCAGCCAGGGCCCCAGAGATCGCGCCAGCAGGGGCAGCAAAAATCCCCGGAACAGCATTTCCTCGAAAATCGGCGCCAGCACCACGCCGAACAGCATCACGGCGGCGAGCGATGCCCGGCTCTTGATCAACACTTCGATTTGCGAACTATCGGAGGGCGCGCGCAGCAGCACTCCCAGCACCGAGAGCAGAATGGTCAGCAGCGGCCCCGCGGCCATGAGCAGCCATCCGCAGGGAATCTCAAAGGTCCAGCCGAGGGCGCTCCAAAACGGACTACCGTAGCGCCGCACAATCACCAGATACAAGGACCCCACCAGGAACACATACATGAAGGATTGGAACAGCAGCGTCCGCGCGGCGCTACTCGAGAGCAATACCGGCGCTACCATCAGGCTGACGCGCAGCAGCGCCGCCGATAACGCGAGCGACGGCAGCACCGCGCTCAAAAACAGCGCCAGGTCGTGGTAGCCCCAGGCTGGCGCGCCGCGTTGTGGCATGGCCGTGGTCAGGATTCACCTTCAATCAGCGCCGCGGCCAGCAGCGGAATCATCAACTCGTGATGCCCCGTCACCGCAAATCCGCGCCCGCCCGATTTCGCATGCGGCCTTTCGACGACATTCAATTTCGGCCGGTAATGTTGGAGAAAATCGAAGTTCACCGTAGTGAAATTCGCCAGCGGATAACCCAGATTGCGCACCAC
>JALYIB010000141.1 GCA_030775965.1 Acidobacteriota bacterium
CTATTCGTCGGCACCGGTGCGGGGTAACTAGGAGGCGGTGGTGCGGCTGCTACTCCTTGGGCCGCTCCAGCGACGACCGCACCTAAGATGTTCCAGAATCCTCCTCCGGGGTTTTCGGCCCTTGCGGCACGTTTTCGTTCCCGCTCTTCCGCTTTCGCTTCGTTCTTTGCGACTTCAATAGCCTGCTTTTTCTCAGCCGCGACTCGCTCCTCAGAGAGCTTTTGCGCTCGCTTTTGAGCCTCAACCTGCTTTCGCGCGAAATCTCGATCCTTCCCGGTGAGATCTTGGATCTTAGTGATGCGCACCTCCAATTTCTCGGTCGGACCATTTTTAGAGAAATTAATTGGGGCATTGGTCACTTCACCGGGTTTTGAGTCCACCATCCCACCGGCTTGATGTCCTGTTCCGTTAAGATGCTTATCAATATCCCACCAGAAGTTGAGGTGTTTACCAGAAACGTTCTTCAGCTGAACACCCCATACGTACTGGTTTGCGCCGTCATCGAAGTATTCACAGCGAACGCGAATCATCAACTCTTGATGATGAGGATCTGGCTTCCACTCGCCGAATTCCTGCAGCCTACCTGAGCCGGGAATGCCTTCCTGCGCAACGGCCAACCCAAAGAAGGTGATTAGAACAATCACTGGGGCTAAGAGAAATGTCTTCATTGTTGTCTCCTTAGTTTTTGGGGTCATAGTAGTTCCTCTTCGCCGTAAACATTCCCCATCCGTCTACACCAATAATTAAGGGATCACCACTTTTTGTCTTGCCGGATTATCAAAAGCGTCGTGACTGCCTGACGGATGGACATTACAATCGGCGCCATAAAAACCGCCGAAACCATTTCCATCATCGGTTCGCCATCGGAATGAGAGCCCTACTCGGTTTTGACAAGACACCACTTTGCTTTCATTGGGTTTGAGCAAGCCTGAGCTTAGTAGCTCATCGCTAGCTGATGGAAAGCTAGTTTTGCTCTCGTATATTTCTATGGTGATCGGAATATTGTAGCGATTCAGGAACTTGATCGTGGGTTCCAGCGTTGTAGGGGTATTGCCATGGCAGACATAAGACTGTTCTTTCAGCCTTCCGAACCTACTGCCGCCTTCCGATACTGTAGTCCCGCTCAGTTTTAAGACACCGTTGATGGCACTGCCTTGCATGCGAGCAATATCGTTGAAGTCGTCGGAGAGGTCGAGCGCCAAGCGACCAGTATCGCCTGACCACCGGCCAACAAGGGCACCGTCGTTATCCCCACCCACTAACACAGTTGTGTGATCGGCACGGAAGTTAAGAGTCGCCTGATCGTCGACGACTTGGGTTCTCCGGTCGTTGTCGACGGCGTTCGGATGGATCATCAGGCGAGTTTCACACGCCCATTTCCCAACCGGTGAATCGTTACTCTGAGAAGATAGACTCGCCGCCAGCGCCGCACTAAGGACTAGCAATTGCGAAAAACGTATAAGCTGAGCGCAAGGCATGAAAAATTGTCGCTGAACTGAGACAGTCTCGCATCCCCCAAATAGGGTACATTCACCGAATGTTTAAAAATTCATGATACTGTTTAGAATCCAATGGGAGCGCGTTCCAACCGGGCAGGAAATGAAATTATCGGTAGAATTTACGAAGCGGCAGAAGATCCGCTGATTTGGTCGGAAGTGCTGCGCCTCCTCGGCAATCAGTTTGGATCGACGGTAAATGTATTCACTTTAAATGATAAGAATTCGCCTCTAAGCGAGGTCGCGGTAAGCGATGGGGCCGATCCTAAGTGGGAGAAGGAATACAACGATTACTATTATTCAACCAACGTCGTTTTCAAGCGCCTGACACCGTTGCTGATACCCGGCCAAGTCATCTCTTCGGCCGAAGCTATTTCGGATACAGAGCTTCTGAGCAGTGAATATTGCCAGGACTTTCTGCGGCGTCGAGACGTGTTTTACTTGCTTGGAAGCGTCGTCAATGCCACTGCTACATCGACCGCTGTCTTGACTCTGGCGCGTTCACGAAAGAGTGGACCGTGGTCCGCTGCTGATAAGGATGCGTTAGCGTTTTTAACCCCACACCTGACGCGGGCCGTGCGCCTCAGCGCGAACTTTGCAAGAGTGCGGCAAGAGCGTGACGAGATTCTCAATCGGCTGCCGATGGGTGTCATCGTTCTCGGAGAATCCGGCGGAATCGAATTTTTAAACCACGCAGCACAGGTCATTCTGGAGAAAAAGGACGGCCTGCGCTGGAGCCCGAATGGTATTTCCGCTGTGGACACCAACGAATCTGCCCAGTTGGGTAGCATCATTTCCGGCGCGAAATCCACAGCTGCCGGTAAGGGCACGGAGGGAGGGGGAAGTTTATCCATCAGCCGCTCCTCCGGCAGCCGACCGTATTCCGTAATGGTTGCGCCGCTCCGGCCGACACCGGCTTCCCACCTTTCGGAGACCCCGCGCATCGCCATATTCATCAGCGACCCGGAGGCTGCGCAGCAAACGAACCTGGAGTGTTTGGCGGCGACGTTTGGCCTGACTCCGGCAGAATCTAGACTCGCGGATCACTTCACTCAAGGCAAGAGCCTCGCTGAATCCGCTGAGGCACTTGGTATCACCCAAGAAACTGCTCGGGTTCACCTTAAGCGAATCTTCGAGAAAACATACACTCACCGCCAAGGCGAATTGATGCGGCTGCTTTTGAGTAGTCCTGCTGCCCTTCGCGACTGAACGGTTCCCAAGTCGGTGCGATATCCTCAAGCTATGGGGGCTAGGACGGACATCTCGCTCGAGCGGTACTTGCACACCGCCTTTCCCGACGTTGACCGGGAATACCGGGATGGCGAAATTGTGGAGAGAAGCTTGCCAGACTATCTGCACGGCAGGGTCCAGGGCGCGCTGGTTGCGTTCTTTTGGGCGCTACGTTCTGAACTGGCGCTGTTTCCTTGCGTGGGGACGCGTATGAGGCTTCGTTCGAACCTCGTCTTGATTCCCGATGTCGCGGTGTTTTATCGGAGCGAGCCGGAGCGGGTGCCGGAGACGCCGCCTCTGGTGGTGGCCGAGGTACTGTCGCTCGATGACAGGCTGACTGCGGTGCGGGAGAAGCTTGAGGAATATAAGGCCTGGGGTGTTCCGCACGTGTGGCTGGTGGACCCGCATACCAAGCGGTTATATATGTGCGACCAGGGTCTGGTGGAAGTCACCTCGCTGAAAATACCGGAACTCGGCATAGAGTTGCAGCCCCATCGCATCTTCGAATAGGGTTACGATTGGACGCTTCGGCCCTGCAATCCGAAGTGCGCGGCGGCGGCGAGAAGATGGCGGTCGTTGGTCCATATTTCCTGGAATCCGGCTTCGACGGCAGATACGATGTGGATGGCGTCTCCAGCGCGGAGGAAGGTGCTCTTGGGCAGAGTACGGGTCAGGGTCTCGACGCGACGCAGGATAAGATTAGTTACTGGCACTAGCGCCCAGGTTTCGTTTTCGAGGTCCTGGGAGAATGCGTCCCGCACCTGAACTGCTGTTTTCGTCTTTAGGGTTCCTTCCCGTACATGGCGGTGAAACACGCAAGCGACTTCGGCAAGCGAAAGGGCGGATGTGGATAAGAACGGCGACGAGCGAGCCAGCGCGCGCACGGCAGCGGCGTCCGGTTCGTGAAGATAACACTTCGCTATATAAGCAGCGTCGAAGTAATGCCCATTCAAGCCCGGTCTTCCTCCAGGATTCTCCCGCTGTCGGTTTTCGACTTCGGCAGCTTGCGGATGAATGCCTCGCGGTCGGGAAGTTTAGTGGTCGGGCGGGGGGCGGTGATGGGGCGCAATTCAGCGACGGGAACACCGCGGGATTCGATCACATAGGTCTGGCCCTGCGCGACGTTCTTGATCAGAGCGCTGGTTTTGAGATGGAGGTCGCGGACGCTGGCTCGTTCCATGTGTCCCATTGTGACACATGCGGCATCATGCAGGCGTATCCTCACTGGGCGCTGTGGCCTCCGAGTGTTTAGTTCCGCGGCGAACGGCAGGATTTGATGGGGCCGTCCTTCACTCTCCGATGATTTTCACTAAGGCGCGCTTTTTCCGGCGGCCGTCGAATTCTCCGTAGAAGATCTGTTCCCAGGGGCCGAAGTCGAGTTTTCCTTGAGTGACGGCTACCACTACTTCCCTGCCCATGATCTGGCGTTTCAGGTGGGCGTCGGCGTTGTCTTCGCCGGTGCGGTTGTGCTGGTACTGGGAGGTGGGAGCGTGGGGGGCTAGGGTTTCTAGCCACTTTTCGTAGTCCTGGTGGAGGCCGCTTTCGTCATCGTTGATGAATACGGAAGCGGTGATGTGCATGGCGTTTACTAGGGTCAGCCCTTCCTGGATTCCGCTTTCACGGAGGCAGGCCTCTATCTGGCGGGTTATATTTATGAATCCACGGCGGTTGGGGACTTCGAACCACAATTCTTTGCGGAAGCTCTTCATGCTGCCAGGGTAGCGGATCTTTGGAAAACGGCCGATAGACGGGTCGGAAGCCAACGCGGACGTTGGGCGCGGGTCTGAGGACCTGCCCTACATGGGGTCCTTTGGATTTGTTACACTCAGCGGATATGCGTATAACCGGAGCTAATGGATGAGGGGCGGGATCGCCGCAGGGTGTGTCCTGACCGGGGCAGTCATCGTTCTTAGCAGTTGCGCCACCACGGCGCCTCCGAAGCAGTTCAGAACCTTTTTCGCGCCGCCGGCGCGGGCGGGGGCTCCGCAGGGCGACGCGGTACTGATTGAGCCGCCGAATGTGACCCTGGCTTACGCGAATGAAGCTCCCCTGGTTACCTCCTCTTCCCTTCCGTCCTATTCCCGCCCCTCGGATGTCGATTTCCTGATCAAAAAAGCTGACGACCGGTTTGCGTCCGGGAAACGGGCGATCCAGGAAGGGCGCACCGCCGATTCGCGCGCGGATTTCGACCGTGTGCTGGACGTGCTGGTGACGGCTCCGGAGAATCTGCCGGACCGGGCGCGGCTGGAGCGGCACATTGACGAACTGATCGAGCGGATCTACCGCTATGACGTAGATCAGGCGGCCAGCTCGGAAAACGATGAGGAAGTGCGCTTCGAGAAGTCTCCCATCGACGAAATTCTGCAGATGACGTTTCCGATCGACCCCAGCTTGCGGCATAAGGTGCAAGAGCAGATCCGGGTGACGGCGTCGCAGCTCCCGCTGGAACAGAACGACGCGGTGGTGAGCTACATCAATTATTTCTCGTCGCCGCGGGGCAAAAAGATTTTGGCCTATGGACTGCGGCGCTCGGGGCGCTACAAGCTCCTGATCGAGAACATCCTACGCGAAGAAGGCGTACCGCAGGAATTGATTTTCCTGGCGCAGGCGGAATCCGGATTCACTCCGCGGGCGATGTCGAAGGCGCGCTGCGTGGGCGTTTGGCAGTTTGCGGCTTTCCGGGGCAAGGAATACGGCCTGAATCAGACTCCGGCCACCGACGATCGCATGGACCCGGAATTGGCGACGCGCGCGGCGGCTCACCATCTGCACGATCTGTATAATCATTTTGGCGACTGGAACCTGGCCATGGCGGCTTATAATTGCGGGCCGGGCTGCGTGGATCAAGCGATCCAGCGCACGGGCTACGCGGATTTCTGGCAACTGCGCCGTATGAATGTGCTGCCACGGGAAACGGCCAACTACGTTCCGGCCATTTTGGCGATGACGATCATCGGCAAAAACGCCAAGGATTACGGGCTGGACAATCTGGATCTGGAGCGGCCGCTGGAATACGAAACCATTGAGCTGGTGGCGCCCACGCATCTGTCGCTGATCGCGGATGCGATTGACCGTCCGCTAACGGAGTTGAAAGAGTTGAATCCGGCGGTGCTGCGTTCCGTGGCTCCGGCGGGGACGGCGCTGCATGTGCCCAAGGGCACGATGCCGCAGGTGGAGGCGGCATTCCGGGCGGTGCCGGCGAACCGGCGCGATGCCTGGCGGGTTCACAAGCTGGACAGCGAAGACACCTTTGCGGGGCTGGCGAAGCGCTACGGCACTACGGCGGCGCTGCTGAGTTCGGCGAATCGCGACGAACTGCCGGAAACGGGCTCGCTGTTGGTGATTCCGGCGGCTTATCCCGGCGATCGCGTTCCGCTGCGGACGGCGGTTAGGACGACGGTTAGGACGACGGGCCGCGTGGCGGGTAGATCATCGGCCAGGAAACCGGTGCTGACCGCGTCCCGCATTAAGCCCAAGACGCGCGCTGCCGCGCCCGCGGCGAAGACCCCTACCAAGGCTTCGGCGGCTAAGAGCGCGACGGGCCGCGCGGGCTAAGTTCCGCGTTCATCAACATTCATCAGACAGACACTTTTTCACTTGCCTTCGCTTGAAAAAGCGATATTCTGGTTTCTGATTCCGCAGAACTGAACTCAGTCCGCAAGAGGAGACCCTGGCCATGATGGAGTACCGGCT
>JALYIB010000142.1 GCA_030775965.1 Acidobacteriota bacterium
AGCCACCCCCTGTGCCGTCGCCGCGAAATCCGCTCCCGGCACTACCACCGCGAAAGCCCCCACCTACGCTGCCTCCACGCACACCGCCGCCTCCGGAAAATCCACCACCGCTACGCCCTCCTCCACCGCCGGCGCGGCCGCCCCCACCGTGCTGGGCAAACGCCGTCGTAACCAATCCCGGGGAAAGCAGAGCGGCGAAAAGAGCTAATTTTGTGAATCTCATATTTTTATTGACCGCCTCATAAGATTAGATGTGATGGTCTCGAATTGGGTTCCAGTGTATCGTGTTTGTTGGAACCGCGGGGCTTCCGGGAACATCGCTAGAATGGTGTGCATTACCACCAGTTATGCAGAGTTCCAGACGTCAATTTTTGCTCTCGGCAGCGTCCCTAGTAAGCGCGAGTTCCCTAGCGTTCGGCCAGGATGAAGTAACTTTTTCCACTTCCCTGAACGTAGTGGACGTCCTCGCCACCGTGCGCACCAAGAAGAACGAAATCGTCCGCGACCTGACCAAAGACGACTTCATCCTCACCGAAAACGGGCGCCCGCAGACCATCCGCTATTTCTCCAAGGAATCTGAACTTCCTTTAACCGTCGGCCTCATGATCGATACCAGCATGAGCCAGCAAAAGGTGCTCGAATCCGAGCGCACCGCCAGCTTCCGTTTCCTCGATCAGGTTCTGCGCGAGAGCAAAGACAAGTTGTTCGTCATGCAATTCGACATGTCCGTGCAACTGCGGCAGCCGCTCACCTCCTCGCGGCAGGCTCTCGAAGAAGTCCTGCCCTACGTCGACACCCCCACGCGCCGCGAACTCAGCCTGCAAAACGGCGGCGGCACCTTGCTCTTCGACGCTCTAGTCAAAGCGTCCAACGATGTCCTGAAGAATCAGAAGAACCGCAAAGCCATGGTCGTCCTCTCCGACGGCGGCGAGAACGGCAGCAGCGCCACGTTGCTGGACGCCATCGAGGCGGCTCAGCGCGCCGACACCCTCATTTACTCCATCCTGTTCTCCGATTCGTCCTTCGACGGGGGAGACGGCCGCGGCATCCTCCAGCGCCTCTCCAAGGAGACCGGAGCCTCCTATTGGGAAGTCTCCAAAAAACACGGCATCGAGGATATCTACCAGTCGATTGAAGAAGAACTTCGTAGCCAGTACAGCATGGGTTTCGTTTCCGCCCAGCCCCCCGAAATCTCCGAGTTCCGCAACCTCAAGCTAGCGACGAAACAGAAGGGCTTAGTCGTCCAAACCCGCGAACGATACTGGGCCAAAGCCTGACCCCTAGAGCTCGAGTTTGCCGTGGAACGTCATGTCATCGAATGAAAACGCTTGCGTGAATTTCAGACCGGGCATTTGCCCGTCGAACTCGATTTTGTGATCTCTCCAGTCGAATTCCGCCGACTTCGGGAATAGATACAGCACTACCGGCCCGTCCTCCCGCAGTAGGATTTCGACGCTCGAGGGCTTGATGTCCTTCTTGCCCTCGCGCTTGAGCAGCGCCTGCCGCTTGAGATCCTCCGCCATGCCTCTCGAGTCATCTTTCAGCATCGCCCGCGGGAGGCCGTAAACCGCGATCGCGTAATGGTCCTCGTCGTCGAACGTGGGAGCCGTAACGTCGCGCGCCTTCAGTTCCGCCTCCCGCACCGGCAGCGCGCTTTCCCAGCGGAGCGTCAGCATTGGCGGCTTGGCGTTGGCCGGGGCCGTCGTATCGCTGGCCTCCGGGCGTTTGTCTCCGCGCCTACCGAATGGCGTGCTCACGTGCACATCCTTGGGGGACGTCTTCACCAGCGTCGCCGCGGCTGTCTTTACCCACGGCGAGTCCTTTAACAGCTCCTTGGCGTCGTCCTCCGTCCATTCCGGAAATTGCTTGTTCTTCCAAGCAGCTTCCGCGGCCGTAAGAGTCAGCGCCGATAAGACAAACGCCGATAAAACAAACAACGCTATGCGCGATTCATAAGTCATCGCCTGTCAGACGACCCCCTCGCAGCGTTGGTTACCGTTCTGAACGGCCAGCTAACTGCAAGCAGAACAAGGTGACACGACCCGCGCGATCCTCCGGCGTTCGCACCGCTGCTGTCGTTATCGGCGTCATTGCCGTGCTCTACGTGGC
>JALYIB010000143.1 GCA_030775965.1 Acidobacteriota bacterium
CTTCCAGCCCCTCCACCTTCGGCGAATATACGCAGGATATGGGTCCACGTGTCATGCAGTTTGCTTTGAGGTATGAGTTTTAGTTAATCGCTATACCCCCAAGCGGAACCCTGTCTGTTCCGCTCCCCCACTTCGTCGTGGCGGAGATTGCAAGAAAGAGGAAAAGATGAAAACACTTCTGCTTGGGATAATTTGTTTGCCCTTAACGCTCCTGGCGCAGGCGACCGCGCCTACACAGGAGCAAAAAGACTTTTTTGAGAACCGCGTGCGGCCGGTGCTGGCACAGAATTGTTTCGCGTGCCATACCAACTCGCAGATGGGCGGATTGCGGTTGGACTCGCTGGACGGGCTCCTTAAGGGCGGGAAATCCGGTCCGGCGGTAGTGCCGGGCGCGCCTGAAAAGAGCATGATGGTCACGGCAATCCGCCAGACCAGCGAGATTAAGATGCCCAAGAACGGGCACCTTACGGAGGCCCAGATCGCCGATCTGACGGCCTGGGTGAAGGATGGCGCGGTGTGGCCGATGGAAAAGGCCACGCAAGCCGGAGGTTACGTGATCCGGCCGGAGCAGAAGAATTTCTGGTCCTTCCAGCCGCTCGCGAAACCCGAACCGCCTAAGACCAAGGACGCCGCGTGGCCCGCGAACAACATCGATAAGTTCGTGCTCGCGAAGCTCGAAAAAGACGGGCTGAAGCCTGTCGGCGGCGCCGATCGCCGCACTCTGCTGCGGCGCGTCACGTACACGCTTACCGGATTGATGCCCACCTACGAGGAAGTGAAGGCGTTCGAAGCTGATAAATCGCCTACCGCTTACGAGAAGGCGGTCGACCGCTTGATGGCTTCGCCGCACTTCGGTGAATTGTGGGCGCGGCACTGGCTGGACGTCACGCGCTACGCCGAAGACGACTACCGCATCGCCCAGAAAGACATGCACAAGGAGAAGTACAAGTCGGCTTACACGTATCGTGATTGGGTGATCCAGGCGTTCAACTCCGATATGTCGTGGGACGCCTTCATCAAGGCTCAGTTGGCCGGCGATTTGATGGACGAAAAAGTTCGCGACAAAATGATTCCCGGGCTGGGTCTGAACGGCTTGGGGATGTGGCAGATGAACGATAGTCCGCCGGCTGTCGAACGCGCCGACGAGTGGCACGACAAAGTGGACGCGACTTCGAAAGCGCTTTTGGGCCTGACGGTCGGATGCGCGCGCTGCCACGATCATAAATACGATCCGATTCCGCAGAAGGACTACTACCGCATGGCCGGCGTGTTTGCCAGCACTAGTTATCATGCGTACCCGCTGGTCCCCAAGGCGACCGCCGACGCCTATGACGCCCAGAAGAAAGAGCTCGAAGAGAAAGACAAAAAGCTGAAGGAATTCGAGGAACAGCTTTCTGCGCTGCAGGCACAGGTGTTGTTCTCTCAAACCGAGGATTACATGGTAGCCGCGTGGCGCGTCGGAAGCGAGAAGTACGCGACTGTCGCCAGTATCGCTGACAAATACAAACTCGATCCGGAGATTCTGGAACGCTGGACCAAGTTCCTCAAGAAGAAGCCCACCAACTACAGCTTCCTGGTGCCGTGGCAGAAGATGGTAGCCAGCGGCGGCGACGTGGATCAGGCCAAGACTCTGGCGCACAACTTCTATATGAAGGCCGTCGAGATCGACAAGGAACACGCCAAGATTAAAGCCGAGAACGAAGAGCAACTTGCGAAGATTAAAGATCCCAACGAGAAGTTCGATCCACTACCGAACGGCATCAAGCGCAAGCTGATCCAGCATCAGATCGATTTGAAGGGCATGGACCGCGAAGCGAGCTACATGTGGACCGACATGTTCGACAAGGATCTCTCGGAATCGCCCATCAACGAAAACGCCGAGGAGAAGAAGACTCCCGGCTTGTTCAAGCTGACCGACTGGGCTCTGGAACGCCGGCTTAGCCCGGATTTCACGGCACATATCGAACGCATGAAGGCGGAAAACGAAGCCTTCAAGAAAGCCATGCCGCAAGAATATCCCATCGCGGCCGGACTCGCGGACAACAAAGAGCCATCGGACCTGAAGATCTTCGAGCGTGGCAACCCGTACGCTTTCGGCGCAGACGCGCCGCGCGCTTTCCTGCAAGTGCTCTCTAACGGCGAACCCAAGCCCTTCAGCAAGGGCAGCGGGCGCATGGAACTCGCGGAAGACATCGTGTCGCAGCCGCTGGCGATGCGCGTCTTTGTGAACCGCATCTGGCGCTGGAACATGGGCACCGGCATCGTCGACACGCCCAATAACTTTGGGTTCGCCGGCGAACGGCCCACGAACCCCGAATTGCTCGAATACCTCACTTCGAAGTTCGTCGATGAAGGCATGTCGCCGAAGAAGCTCATCAAAGAGATAGTGATGTCGCGGACCTATCAACTTAGCTCCGCGCCGTCCGACGCCAATCTCGCCAAGGACCAGGACAACCGCTTCTACTGGCGCGGCAACCGCCGTCGTCTCGAAGCCGAAGGAATCTGGGACGGTCTGCTCACCGCCTCGGGCAAGCTCGATATGGCCAAGATTGGCGGCCCCAGCGAAGAGATGGACGCAAAGATGGTTCGCCGAGGAATGTACGGCGCAGTGAGCCGCGTATTCCCGAACGAGTTCCAGACTCTGTTCGACTATCCCCTGCCGACGCTTTCCGCCGAGCGGCGCTACACCACCAACGTTGCTCTGCAGCGCTTGTTCTTCCTGAATAACGAGTTCGTCCACAAGCAAGCCGCGGCTTTGGCCGAGCGCGTCAAGGGAGCCGGAAATGAGGACGCTCAAGTCCGCAAAGCCTTCGAGATCGTTTACCAACGAGATCCGTCGGCTGACGAGTTGAGCTTCTCCGTGGCTCTGCTTAAAGATCCCTCCGCACCCGCCACCAGCGAGCCTGCAACCCGGGCCGATGTTCGATTGGCAGCGGTCGCCTTCGCGGCCAAGCCTGACGGCGACGCGACGAAGGACTCCATGTCTTCGGCGCCGGCGCCCGCGCCCGCTGCGCCTCCGGTTGTGAAGAAGGTGGAGACGCCACTCGAAGCTCTGTGCTGGGCCCTGCTCAGCTCCAACGAATTCCTGTTCCTGAACTAGGAGAAATAATATGTCTTGCAATCACAGACCTCGTCCTTTCACGCGCCGTGAAGCTCTCGCCCGGGTGGGCGGGGGCTTCGGAATGTTGGCCTTCGCGAACATGGTCAGCCAGTCCCTCAAAGCCGCGGAGCCTGCGGCAGGGGGCACTGGGGGCACCCCCGGAGTTCTGAAGCAGCTGCATTTCAAGCCTCGCGCGAAGCGCATTATTTTCCTGTTTTCGAACGGAGGCATGTCGCATGTGGACACCTTCGATCCCAAGCCCATGCTTACGAAGTACGACGGCCAACCGCTCCCGGGAGGCGCGATTCTCACCCAGCGCAAAACCGGCAACCTGATGAAATCGCCGTTCGAATTTAAGCGCTACGGCAAAGCCGACACTGAGGTGAGCGAGCTCTGGCCCAACGTCGGCGGCATTTCGGAAGATATCTGCGTCATCCGCTCGATGCATTCGGATATCCCGAATCATGAGCCGTCCATCACTCTCATGAACACCGGCGCCAACGTGATCGGACGTCCGTCGATGGGTTCCTGGATCACCTACGGACTGGGTAGCGAGAACTCCAATCTGCCCGGTTATGTGGTGCTCTGCCCCTCGCAGCCCATTACCATCGGCAGTCCGCTGTGGAGTTCCGCTTTCTTGCCGGCTATCTATCAGGGGACTTACGTCAAAAACGAGTGGATCGAAGGGCAACCCTTCGAAGCCGCCAAAGTGATTCCCAACGTCACCAACTCAGACGTCGATGCGGCGATCCAGCGTCGCGATCTTAGCTATCTCAAAAAACTCAACGAAGCGAATCTCGCGAAGGTCGGCGAGAAGGATTCGCAGCTCGAAGCTTCTATCAAGACGATGGAAACCGCGTTCGCCATGCAGACGGAAGCGCCTGAAGTGTTCGACGTCAGCAAGGAGAGCAAAGCCATTCTCGACATGTACGGACCGGGCAGCACTGCGCTCGGTTGCCTGATGGCCGTGCGTCTGGCTGAAAAGGGCGTGCGCATGGTGCAGGTCTACTACAGCAAGGGTGACCCTTGGGATGCCCACACCGACATCCTGTCCTACAGGCGCCTCGCCAAGGACTCAGACCAGCCCTTCGCGGCGGTGGTTAAGGATTTGAAGCAGCGCGGCATGCTCGACGACACGCTGGTGATCGGCGGCACGGAGTTCGGGCGCACGCCGGCGATCCAAACCGCTAACGAGATGGTGGGCGGCGGCGTGGTCAACGGCCGCGATCACAATCACTATGGATTTTCGTTATGGATGGCCGGAGGCGGCATCAAGGGCGGTATCACCCACGGCGCCACAGATGACTTCGGCTACAAAGCCGTCGAAAAACCGACCCATGTGCACGACTTGCACGCCACCATTTTGTATCTGCTCGGCATCGATCACTTGAAGCTCACGTATCCCTACAGCGGGCGTGATTTCCGCTTGACCGACACGGCCGGGGAGGTCATCCATGACATCGTGGCCTAGCA
>JALYIB010000144.1 GCA_030775965.1 Acidobacteriota bacterium
TCACGCGGCCGTAGTTCATGCGCATGGGGCCCAGCACGGCGATGACGGCGGAAATGCCGCTGGCCAACTGCACCGGCACGCCGATCAACGAGAGCTCACCCATCGAAGGGTGAGTGGCGGCGAGTCCCACGTGGACGCCAATTTCGCCGGCGGGCTGTTCGAGGAAACGGTCCACTAGTTCCAGCACGCGCTTCTTTTCTTCGAGGGCGCGGAATAGCTCGCGCATCTTTTCCTTGGTGAGGTGGAGGTCCAGGCCGACCAGGTTGCTGGCGCCTTCCATGTGGACTTCCGGGGTAGACGCGATATCCAGCAGGCCCTTGGAATAGAGCATGGTCAGCTTGCGGAGGATTTCGTCGTACGTGGCGCTGGCGTGTTCCAGGCGGGCGGAGAGTTCCGTCCGTACCTGCTCGAGCGTCCAGCCGGAGAAGTTGCGGTTGACGTAGTTGCGGATGGAGGAGAGCTCGTCGCCCGAGACGGTTTCCTCCAAGGTCACGACGCGGTTGTGGACTTCGTGATCGCGCGTGACCACGACCATCAGCACGCGCTGGTCCTGCAACGAGACTAGTTCGATATGTTCCAGAGCCGGGCTGAGCTGGCGAATGGCGGCGGCGATGCCGAAGCCGCGGGTCATGTCCATCAGCATGCGGGAGCTGTACTCGACGCGCTGCTCGACGGTTTCCAGGCGTCCGAACTCGGCGCGCAGGCGTTCGATTTCGGCGGCGGCCATGCGGCGCAGGGTCAAGGACTGTACGTAACTGCGGAAAGCTTTTTCGGTGGGGATGCGGCCGGCGGAGGTGTGGGGCTGATGCAGGTAGCCTTCTTCGTCGAGGTCCGCCATGACGTTGCGAACGGAGGCGGCACTCAGAGTGTCACCGCGGCGGCGGGCGATCGAGCGCGAGGCCACCGGCTCGCCCGTTTCGATATAGGCGGCGACGATTTCGTGAAGAAGCTCTCGGCTACGCGGAAGCATCGGAACAGCCTAACTCCTATATTCATTTTAGAGACAGGAGATAGCGGGGTCAAGGGCGGCCTGGTACTAAAGTCCCGGCGAGAGTCAGACTATTTTCCTGGGGAGCTAAAGTTTTAGCCTTAGCCGGACGGTGGAAATGCCGATAGCCGGAGAATCTTAGGTTTGGCAACTTCGGTCGCTGCGGGCGGGGAGATCTACTTAAGCTCGGCGCTGCTGACGGTGGCGGGTTCCTGCGACCAGTTGTTGCGCACAACCAGGGTTTGGTCCGAATAGAAGGTCCGGCGGCCGGAGCTGTTAAAGGATTGGGGCACAGCCGAGACGGCGTAACCGGTCGGGGTGGCGGAGACGGTAAAGATGTAGCCGCTCTTTTTGCCCTCGGCAAGGTCCTTAGAGATCAGGTCGGCGGCGGCGGGCCCGGCGGTTCCGCTGGCGGGCGGGCCCAGTTCGGCCAGGCTCACGGCATAGCGGCCGAATTGCGAATAATATTGGGTTTCGACGGCGTGGATGGTCTGGATGGCCTGAATGGCGGCGGTCTCATGGGCCGACATCATCTGCTTGTTGTACTGGGGGACGGCGATGGTCACGATCACCAGGATAATGGCGATCACGATCAGCAGTTCAATCAGCGAAAAGCCGCGGCGGCGGGTCTTTCTGGAAACGGCGCGGGTAACGGCGGGGTCACGCATATCTATATTCTAGACGCGGGGGCGGGGGCGGGCGTGCAGGCCCGATTTAGCCCACGCGGATGCCGGCGCGCTTGGCTTCCTTTTTGAGGGTGGCGTCGAGGGTGAGAAGGACGGCGTTCTCGCGACGGGCCAGGGCCAGGTAGAACATGTCGTAGGCCGCTCGGCTCTGTTGTGCGCGAACGAGGGCGAAGGCTTCACGGTAGATTTCTGCCGAGGGCACGAACGTTTCCACTAGAACAGGCAGCAGTTCCATGGCCTGATCGCAAACACTCAGGCTCAGTTGGCTGAATTGATGGTATTTCCAGAGGGCGTTCACGAACTCCGGAATGAGCAGGTCCGGAGCGAGCACCTGCTCGGACCGGTCCAACAAAGCTTTCAATCTGTCGCCTTCCGGTTTATTGAGCGCGATTTCAATCGCGCAATTCGCGTCGAGGACTACCTTCACCGATTGCGATCCTCGCGAATCATCTTCACGATGTCCGGCAGATCTTTGGTCAGATTGCGATCGATCAGGGAAGCTTTCCGTAGGGCCTCGCGGCGGCGGGCCTTGGGATCGATTTCGACTTCGAGGCCTTTGGCTAGGACGACCAAGGTTTGCTGGGCGAGGCTGCGGCGCTCTTTTTCGGCCAGCTCCGCCAGGCGGCGATAGATGTGGTCGGGGACGTCGCGGACCTGCAGGGTAGCCATGCCTTCATTTTACATGCATTCTGCATCACGATGCAGCGAGTTGGTGAATCGCGCGTAATTTGGTCCACAACGGGCCGAGCAAATTGAGGCGCAGGGCATTGGTTCCGTCGGATAAGGCGCGCTCCGGAGCCTCGTGGACTTCGACGAAAACCGCGTCGCAGCCCGCGGCTACGGCGGCGCGGGAGAGGGGGGCGATGAACTCGGGCTGGCCTCCGGAAACCGTTCCGGCCGCTCCGGGGAGTTGCACGCTGTGGGTGGCGTCGAACACGACCGGCCAGCCCAAGCCGCGCATGATGGCCAGGCCGCGCATATCGACGACCAGGTTGTTGTAGCCGAAGGAACTGCCGCGCTCAGTAAGCAGAATTTTGTTGTTGCCGGTGGCGGCGACTTTCATGGCGGCGTGTTGAATGTCTAAGGGAGCGACGAACTGGCCTTTCTTGATATTCACAATACGGCCGGTGCGTCCGGCGGCGACCAGAAGATCGGTCTGGCGGCAGAGGAACGCGGGAATTTGCAGGATGTCCACGGCTTCGGCGGCGAGGTCGGCTTGCGCGGGTTCGTGAATATCGGTCAACACCGGGATGCCGCTGTCGCGCACGCGTTTTAAAATGCGCAAGCCCTCGGTGATGCCGGGGCCGCGGTAGGAGCCGGTGCTGGAGCGGTTGGCTTTGTCGAAAGACGCTTTGAAGATGAAGGGTCCGGCGATCTTGCGGATCTCCGCCGCCAGGAAGTGAACGTGCTCTTCACTTTCAATCACGCAGGGGCCGGCGATGAGCGCCAGTGGCTGTCCCTCGCCAATCTGAATTTGTGGACTGACTTCGAGGATCACGATCTGACGACCGACGCTTCGCGACGCAGTTCGGGCGCCGCTACAGCGGCGGGTTCGCGGACGCCTTCGGCACGGCGCTTGTGATGCTCCAGCGCGGCGCCGATGAAGGCTTCAAATAACGGGTGCGGCTCGAGCGGCTTGGATTTGAACTCGGGATGGAACTGGCAGCCGAGGTACCAAGGGTGTCCCGCGAGCTCGCAGATTTCGACGTAGATGCCATCGGGCGTTTCTCCCGTGAGGCGCAGGCCGTGCTGCTTCAGGATGTCTTCGTATTCGCGATTGAATTCGTAGCGATGGCGGTGGCGCTCGCTGATTTGCGCGGCGCCGTAAGCTTCGCGCGCGCAACTGCCTTCGGCGAGATTACACGGATACGCGCCCAGGCGCATGGTGCCGCCGAGTTCGTCGACGCCTTTGAGCTCGCGCAGTTTATAGATGACGCGGTTCTCGGCGGCTTGGTCGAATTCGGTGGAGTTGGCATTCGCCAGCCCGCACACGTTGCGCGCGAATTCGATCACGAGAGTCTGCATGCCGAGACAGATGCCAAAATAGGGGACCTTGGCTTCGCGGGCGTAGCGGATGGCCACCAGCATTCCTTCGATGCCGCGTTTGCCGAAGCCGCCGGGGACGAGAATACCGTCGAAATGTTCGAGTTGGGCCATGGCCTGGGGCCACTCCAAGCGTTCGGCCTCGATCCATGTGATCTCGACGCGCGCATCGTGGGCCAGGCCGCCGTGCAGGAGCGCTTCCTTGAGACTCTTGTAGGAATCTTCGTACTCGACATATTTACCCACCAGGGCGATTGAAACCTGGCGCGCTGGATGCTTCATGCGGCCCACCATCTCGCGCCAGCGCGTGAGATCGCGGGGCGGGGCATCCATCGCCAGCAGGCGGAGCGCGATGTCGTCGACGCCTTGCTCGGCGAACACCAGCGGGCATTCGTACACGCTTTCGACATCGCGCGCGGTGATGACGGCCAGCGGATCGACGTCGCAGAAAAGCGCGATCTTCTCCTTCATATCGGGAGGCAGCGGGCGTTCGCTGCGGCACAGCAGGATGTCGGGCTGGATACCGATGGCGCGCAGTTCTTTGACGCTGTGCTGGGTGGGCTTGGTCTTGAGTTCCTGCGCGGCCGCGATCCAGGGGACCAAAGTTACGTGGACAAAGAGCGTATTATCGCGGCCGAGTTCGTGGCGCAATTGGCGGATAGCTTCGAGGAAGGGAAGAGACTCAATGTCGCCCACGGTGCCGCCGATTTCGACGATCACGACATCCACCGGCGTTCCATCGGGGGCGGTCGCCACGCGGCGGGCCGCGGCTTTGATTTCGTTGGTTACGTGCGGGATCACTTGTACGGTCTTGCCGAGGTAATCGCCGCGGCGCTCGCGCGAGATGATCTGTTCGTAGATGCGTCCGCTGGTGAGGTTGTTGGCCTGCGTGAGCGGCGAATGAGTGAAGCGCTCGTAGTGGCCCAGATCGAGATCGGTTTCCGCGCCGTCGTCGGTGACGAACACCTCGCCATGCTGGAAGGGGCTCATGGTGCCGGGGTCGACGTTCAAGTAAGGATCGAACTTCTGCAGCGTGACTTTGAGGCCGCGGCTTTCGAGCAGGCAGCCGATGCTGGCCGCCGCGATGCCTTTGCCGAGCGACGAAACCACGCCCCCGGTCACAAATATATATTTCGCCATTATTCCGTCACCACCATTTTTTCGTAAAGAGCCGAGACTCTGTGCCAATCTTCGGGCGTGTCTACGCCGAGCGAGTCGTACTCGGTTTCGATCACGCGGATCTTGAAGCCGTTTTCGAGGGCGCGCAGTTGCTCGAGGCGCTCGGCTAGTTCGAGCGGTCCGACGGGGAGGCCGGAGTAGCCGAGCAAGAAATCGCGCCGGTAGACGTATAGTCCGATGTGTTTGAAGTAAACCGCGGGCAGTGCGTTATCGCGTATATAAGGAATGGGGGAGCGCGAAAAATACAGGGCGTTGCCGTGATGATCGCTGACCACTTTGACGACGTTGGGATCGGCGATCTCGGCGGGGTCTTCGATGAGTTTCTTAAGAGTGCCCATGGGGACGTCATCGTGTTCGAGTAAGCCGAGCACGGCGGCGTCGATGGCGGCGGGGTCGAGCATGGGTTCGTCACCTTGGATGTTGACGATGACCTGCGCGGTCGAAGCGGAGGCCGCTTCGGCAACGCGATCGGTGCCGGAAGCGTGATCGGCGCGAGTCATGACGACGCGCGCGCGGAAATCTTCGGCGGCGTCACGGATGCGCGGGTCATCGGTGGCGATCACGACGCTGGTTAGGTAGCGCGCCTGCGAGGCACGCTCCCAGACGTGTTGCAGCATAGTTTTCCCGCCGATAGAGACGAGGGCTTTGCCGGGAAATCGGGAAGACGCGTACCTGGCTGGAATCACGCCAAGAATGCTGAGCGGCACAATCGAATATAGCACGATGGGAGAGGGTAATCCACGATGATTTTTGGGGATGATTTTCAGGGATGATTTTTAGGGAGTTTCACGGGCCGGAAACCCAGGCGGGAAAAAATGCCGCGATTCTCCGCGTTGGCGTTTGGAATTCGGCCCGCGCTCTTTGACCGAGCTTGGCGTGATCCATGGCGCGAGCGTATCGCGGGCGACGCAACCTGGTCCCTTTTAGCGGACTCGGAGAAATGATCGCCGACGCGCGCGTGGCGGATTCTCGGGCGGACGCAGGCAGCATGCCGCGCGTGCGCGCAACGCCGGATTGTGACCGTTTATAATTACGCGATGCCGGCTTTATAGAGCGCCAGGAGCTTGGCCCAAGCGCGCTCGGCGTCGGGTTTATTGTAGATGGGCATGCCGTTCTGCCGCGGCATATCCGGCACGCACCAGCCGTGCAGCGACGCGCTGTACACTTCGATTTCGGTAGGGACTTTGGCGGCGGCGAAGGACTCTTTCAATTTGTCCTTGGCGTCGGGCTGCCGCATGTCGTCGTTGGAGGCGATGCCGAAATACATCCGCGCTTTGATCTTCGACGCCAGCAGATGCGGACTATCCGGTTTGTCGGTAACCAGTCCACCGCCATGGAACGAGCCACCGGCGCCGATGCGGTCGGGCAGCGCCGCGGCCGTTTTTACCACCAGCGGACCTCCCATGCAATAGCCCTGCGTGCCGATTTTCTTCGACTTGTTCACTGGCTTTTGCGCGTCGAGGAAAGCAACGTAGGCGACGGCGTCTTTCTCGGCATTGCCGGGAGTGTTCACCGATCCCATCAGCGGTCCCAGCTTCTTCATGTCGTCCGGATTCCCGAAGTTGAAAGTGGAGGCATCCGTGAAGGGCGCTTTTGAAATTCGATAAAAGGGATTGGGCACCAGCACGGAATAGCCTTCCGCGGCCAGGCGCTTGGCCATCTCACGCAGGGAGGGGCGCAGGCCGAAAGCGTCCGGCCACAACAGGACGCCGGGATGAGAACCGCTCGCGGGATGAATAAAAGCGGCATCGCAGGTACCGTCGGGGGTTTTGACTTCGACGTCGGTTTCGACGACCTTCAACGCTGCCGCCGATGCAGTGGCAGTGGCGGCGGCTACGCCCGCGGCCACCGAGAGAGCGACAAAATCGCGTCGAGGGACCTCACCTTGCAGCCCATCGTTCTTTTTCTCGTCAGACATGTTGCACCTCCTCCTTGAGAGTCTATCTTCATTACCGCCGGGATTGGCGGTGCGCGCCGCCGCCGAGGCCGCCGAGATCGACGATCACGGCAATCAGCAGCCATATTAAATTGATTCCCGTCGTCGGCATTCCGCTGTTATATTCCCAGGCGTAAACCAATGCGGTGAGCGGCAGGAAAAAGAAACCCAGGACCGGCAACAGCAAGCCGCCGTGGAACGCGCGCTGCAAGTAGGTGGAGAAGAGCCACAGCAATAGCAGCGAGAGGCGTGGGAACAGCAGGACGATGAACAGCAGAAAACAGGGCATCGCGCACTGCAATCATATCAAGTTCGCGGGTGGCGCGATGCCCTCGCCGGTCCGACACCCTGGCCGGTCCATTACGGCAGGTATTGAACGTGAACGTAGGTGCCCAATCTCACGTTGTAAGCCAAATACCAACCGTCGTGGTCGGGGTCATCGTAGATGACGATTTGATCGCTGTCCCAGAGCCAGTCGTTGCAGTAGGCCAGGTCGAACGCGCCCACGCTAAAGAAGAATCCGCCGAAGCCAAAGCGCGCGGGGCCGCCGCCGCCCAGCCGGAAAACATGACCCGGGCCAATGCCGCCGGGGAAGCGCCCATGCTCAAAGGGATGGTCCAGATGAAAACGCGGATCGTTTTTCGCGTAGTCGTGCCCGATCCACTTGTTGTTGGTGTGGACGTGGGGAGCTTCGGGATGGCCGTCTTTATCGGCAAAGCTGCGGGCGGGGGCGGGCGCTGCTTCGCGAGGGGGTTCCTTCACGCGCGTGGGAGCCGGGCCGTGCGACGGAATATGTCCGCCGCCGACGCCTCTCACGGGTCCGCCGCGTCCTTTCTCCTGCGCGAGCATGGGAATCGACACGAACGACAAGATCGTTGCGAATATGATTGTTTTCAAGCACACACTCCATGCATTCCTTGGCGTTGCAAAGGTTGCGTTCGTTACTTCGCTACAAGGAGCCGCCCGCGCAGTCGCGGTACGCGGCGTTTCCGCTTCGATGAATACCAGACCGTGGTTGTCGTCAGCAGGTCGGACCAACCGGCGCTCAGAGATGACGAGTAGGTTATCCTGTGCGCATGATTTTAGCCCGCAATCGGAGCTTCCGATAACAGATATTATGTATACTTTAAATCATCTGCATAACCCACTTTAAATATGAGTCCTCGCTCTCGTTATCTTCATCTTCCCTGGCTCCTAGGTTCGCTGCTGCTGGCGCTACAACTCTCCTTCCTCGCGGGGCCTGGGATTGAGGAGGACGAGGCGCTGTTCGTGACCCCCTTTCTGCGCGGACCTTCGTCGCTTTACGAGTGGCGCTGGGGCGCGCTCCACATTCCGGTGATGTCGATGGATTACCTGGGGGCGCTGAAGTCCTGGCTGTATTGGCCGGTGTTCCGGGTGTGGCATCCGGGAGTTTGGTCGATGCGGGCTCCGGCATGCGTCTTGAGCGTGGTGACGCTGCTGCTGTTTGTGGATGTGGCCCGCCGCGTGGCTGGGCGGCGGGTGGGGCTGGCGGCGGCGGCGATCCTCGCGACCGACGCCGTGTTCGTCCTGATCAACGTCTTCGACATGACGGTATGCTTACTGCTGCTGGCCACGGTGGCGTTTCTTTGGTTCCTGCAACGAGGATGGCTGGGAGCGGCGTTTTTCCTGGCGGGACTGGCGCTGTGGTACAAGGCCATCTTTCTGTTTCCGCTCGCGGCCATGCTGCTGGGTTTCGCGGTCGCGTATTCGAGCCAGGTGCGGCGATGGCTGACGTTGCCGAACATCGCCGTCGCGGCGGCGGGGATCGCCCTGGGATGCGCGCCTTTGATCGCTTTCAATGTGGCGCGGCGCGGCGCCACGTTTCAGGCTTCGCAGGATTTGCCGGGCGTGCCCGCGGGCGAGAAACTGGTGATGCTGGAGCACACGCTGGACGGGCGCGCGTTTGAGCACTACATGTTCCGCAGTACTCCCGATGAGAAGCTCACGCTGGCGGGTACTTCGATGGCGGATGTGGTGGTGGGGTGGTACGGCGAATCGCACTTCGGACCCGGGAGCGCCCTGCTGCCGGCGCTGCTACTGGCGCTGCTGGCGCTTCCCTTCTTGAGGAGGTCCTCGCTGTTCCCTGCTCTGGTGTTTAGTTGGGTTTCGGCGGGCGCGGCTTACGCAGCCATGTTGTTTTTCCGCGACGCCGGCGCCGGGCCGCATCATACGGTGCTGCTCGATCCGGCTCCGCAATTCATCGTGGCGGCGAGTGCGGCGGCGCTGGCGGAACGCTGGCGGGCCGGACGCAGCGCCGCGTTGCTGGTCCTGTGCGTGGTGGTGGCGGGATCGAATCTGTGGCTATTGAGCCGCTATTGGCAGGCGGCGCACACCAACGGATTCAGTGTCTATTGGACCGACGGCGTGCGGAATCTGGCGAACGTGCTGCGGGCGCAGAGCCTGCCGGTGGCGCCACTCGAATGGGGGACGCGGAATGGGGTGCAAATTGAAGCTGGCAACACTTTGATTTTCGTGGCCGATACATCCCCTCGGGAAAATGTTTTATACGTGACGCACTGTGAAGGATACGTGATCGATCCAAAACGCGCGGCTCTGTTCGAACAGAGCGCGGCTGCCGCGGGGTTACATGAAATGGCGAACCGGGTGGTGGCCGACAGCAAGGGTCACCTGGTTTATTGTGTGTTCCAATTGGCGAAAGACTGATCGTTACTTGATGTCCTTGCCGCTTTTCCAGCCATCGGACGGCCGCGTGATGCCGCGCATGAAGAGGCGGTGGTCCAGATTATCGCGGCTGGGATAGCCTTCGATAACGATATGATCGCCCGGCTTGAGGGCGTCCTTGCCCACGCCGCGAGCTTCCAGGCGACGCACCGAGGCCCACTCGATCTCCCATTTGGCCGGCTGCCCGGTTTTGGGGTCCTTGGCTTCAAGGCGGACGAAGGAGTGCGGGTTGATGTAGGAGAACTCCAGCACCTCGCCTTCGAGGTGGATGTTTTGATCCATGAAGTAGTGCGCGGAGATAGAGTGGTGCGCGAACACCGGTGCGGCGAGCAAAAGCAACATCGGCAAATTTGTCTTGCTGGACATAAAAAGAGGCCCGATAGAAATCATACTCCACCGGGCCGAGGGAAGAACGTAATTGCGCTAGCGGTGCGGGCCGCCGTGGGATCCACCGCCGTTACCGCGCGGGGCTCCGCCAGCAGAAGGCGGGCCGCCGCGATAACCTCCGCCTGCACCGTAATTGCGTGGGGCGGAGGGAGCCGCTGGCGGCGCGGGGCGCGGTCCGCCAAAGCCGCCGAAGGAATTATTCGGGCCGCGGAAATTCGCCGGCGATTCGGAGCGGTGATTCACAATCGTCGGGCTAATGCGCACCGGCGACGAAAAACTACGCACGTCCGGGCGGTTAGCGCCCAGCGCGGGCGCGCCGGATTGCGCATCAAGACGCCGCCAGCCCGCGCCGCCATTGGGCGTGGCGTTGCCGAGTCTGACGACATTCGGCGATCGAGAGCTGTTGAAGCTGCGCGCGGGCGCGAGCGGCATTCCGCTGCTCACCATTCCGGCCCGCGATAGTTCGCCCGCGCCGGGGCGCACGAGCGAACCGCGGCCGACGCCCGCGCGCCCGAAGTCGGCGGCGCGCAGACCGGTGACCGCTCCACTAAAACGCGCGTTGCGGTAAACGCCGGCGATGTCGGTATTGTTCACAACCGCCAAGTTGCGTCCGGCGAAACCGCGCCCATACCAGGGGCGGAAGCGTTCGAACGGCGCGAGCGGGACCCAGCCGATATTGCCGTATCCGAAGCCCAGGCTGACGCCGAAGCCGGGCTCCCCGAAACCGAAGAAGCCGACCATAGCCGGTCTCCAGTAGTGGCGCGAGCCGAAGGCCCCCGGAGACCACGCCCAGCCGAACGAGCCGCGATACCAGTTGCCGTAGTGATACGGAGCCCAGCCCCAGGGATCGTAACTGGTCCAGCTCCAGCCGTAGTAATTGAGATCATCCCAGCGGCCGTTCTGATACGGAGCCCAATCGGGCGGCTCATTGTTAGGGACCCATACGTATCCATAGGACGGGTCCCACATCCAGCGGCCATAGCTGGCCAGTTCCTGAGTGCCGTCGATGTCGGGGGCGGCGTAGCGCGAGGCGTCGGGGGCGCGTTCGAAATAGCGGTCGCGCTCAGCGTTCCAACGGTCCCACTCATCCATGGGGATGACGGCGGTGTTCATGAATTCGGCGTTGCCGGCGGAGCCGCGCGAGAGCATGGTCTGGCTGGCGGGCAGACGTTCGGTTCCGGAGGCGGAAAGCAGGTCGGCCTCGCCGGCGCGCACGGTAATTTCGCTGGACCCATCGGGGCGCACAGTGATGCGGTAGATTCCCTGGCGCAGCGGAACGACGGAGCCGCTGGGGGTGCTGATCTGCACCTGCGCGTCGCTGTCGCGCAGCACGCGGAAGAGCGTGACGCCCTGGTTGATCTGGACCAGGTAGCGATGGTATTGGAGATCGCCAATGCGGACGCTCGAGTTGGCGCCCAGGCGGATCATGTTGGTGGCATCGAACTGAATTTCAGCGCGCGAGCTCTCAAAGGTGGAGACACGGTCGGCCGCTTCGAGCGGCGAGTTCACGGTAGAGGGGATGGTTTCGCCGGAATCGCGGGTGACACTGACGGATCCGTTGACTAGACT
>JALYIB010000145.1 GCA_030775965.1 Acidobacteriota bacterium
CCGCCTGCCCCTGGCCCACGCGGAGCACCGGCTCGTCTGCCCCCATACGCACTCCTTCGACATCGCGCGCAGCGGCTACAGCAACCTGCTCCAGCCCCAGGACCGCCGCTCGAAACGCCCTGGTGACACCCCCGCCGCCGTCCAATCGCGCCGCCGCCTGCACGATTTAGGCGTCACCCTTCCACTATGCGACGCGATCGCCCAATTCGTCGAACCGTCCCTCGGCGACATCGTCCTCGACGCCGGCTGCGGCGATGGCTTTTACCTGGGCACGTTAGCCCGCCGCTACGGCTTCTCCGCCCACGGCGTCGACATCTCCATCCCCGCCATCGACGCCGCCGCCCGCCGCTATCCCGGCTGCGAATGGATCGTAGCCAACGCCGACCGCGTCATCCCCTACGCCGGCCATTCCTTCTCGCTCGTGATGTCCATCACCGCCCGCATGAACGCTCCCGAATTCCGCCGCGTCCTGCGCGACGACGGGCGTCTCCTGGTAGCCCTCCCCGCCCCCGACGACCTGATCGAGTTACGAGGCCACCTAGGAGAACCCAGCCGCGACCGCACCCCCCGCACCATGGAAACCTTCGCGCCCGCTTTCACGCTCACTGCCCGCAGCCGCGCCACCACCACCGCCGATCTCCCCGCCAGCGCCGTCGAAGACGTCCTGCACTCCATCTATCGCCCCCGCCAAAAGCAACCCGCGGCAGCCATGCGCCTGACCTTCAGCCTCGACCTGCTGCTGTTCCGCCCTACCTAACGCCTACCTAATGCCCACATAATAAGAGTCATGAGCTTCCACGAAGAGCCCTGGCTGCGCGGCCCCATCCCCGGCGTCAATCCCTTCATCGCGCCCCTGCTTTACTCCTTCCAAATGGCCCGCGAAGACTTGGCCCACCACACCGCCGGACTAACGACGGAACAAATCTGGGCCACGCCGAACGGCTTCGGCTCCCTAGGCTTCCACCTCCGCCACATGGCCGGCGCAACCGACCGTCTGATGACCTACGTGACCGGTGCCCAACTCTCTGATGCGCAAATCTCAGTACTCAAAGCCGAAAAAGAGCCCGGAGCCACCCGCGAAATGCTGCTAGCCGCCCTCGACGCCGCCTTCACGAACGCCGAATCCACCGCCCGCGCCCTGGACCCCGCGACGCTAACCGCCCCCCGCACCATCGGCCGCAAACAACTCCCCACTACGGTGATCGGACTCCTGGTCCACATCGCCGAACACACCCAGCGCCACGTAGGCCAAGCCATCAGCGCCGCGAAACTCGCCCGCAATCTATAACCATCAAAAACGCTATCCTGCAAGTTGCCCGTTTCCACTCGATCTCCGCGCACAAAACTCGCGAATTTTCTCCTGCACCCGACGCTCGTTCTCTCCGTCTATTGCCTGGCCGCGCTCATCGCCACCCTCGTCAAACTAGCCCCCGGACCCTTCGAGCAAAACGGCATCCACTACCAGCCCCTGCAAAACTTCGCCATCTTCCGCAACTCTTTTTTCCACCTGATCCATCACCAAAACCTCTACGCCCGCTTCGATTTCGAGCAGTGGGATTTCTACCGCTATAGCCCCGCCTTCGCCCTGCTCTTCGCGCCCTTCGCGCTGCTGCCTTACGCCCTCGGAGCCGTGCTCTGGAATCTTCTCAACGCCGTCTCGCTCTTCTGGGCCGTGCGCTCGATTCCATTGCTGAACGAACGCCAAAAAATGCTGGCGCTTTGGTTCATGTTTCTAGCCATGCTGAACTCCGTCGAAAACGCGCAGAGCAATGCGCTGGTAGCCGCGCTGATGATCTTCGCCTGGTCCGCGCACGAACGCGACAAACCTGATGCCCCCGCGCTCTTGATCGTTCTGGCGACCTTCATCAAGCTCTTCGGCATCTTCGCGCTCCTGCCCTGCCTGCTGAGACGCCGCCGCCGAAACTTGCTGGTCTTTACTGCCGCCTGGGCCCTCATGTTCACGCTGGCCCCCTTGTTCGTAGTCACCTTCAATGAACTCGACCTGCTCTACCGCAACTGGTACGCGACGCTCCAGGCCTTCAACCAAGGCCGCCTGGGAATCTCCGTGATGGGATTCCTCAAAGCCTGGGTCCACCTAACCCCGCCCTCCAACTACGTGGTAGCCGCCGGCATCGCCCTTCTAGTCGCCACGTCCTTTCTAAATCGCCACTCCCGCATTCTAGTCATGGCCTCAGTTCTGATCTTCGTGACCATCTTCAACTACGCCGCCGAGTCCCCCAGCTACATAATCGCCGTCACCGGCGTAGCCCTGTGGTATTTCTCGCAGCCCCGCACGCCTCTAAACTTAGCGCTGCTAGCCGCCACATTTTTGTTCACCATGCTAGCTTCCACTGACCTGATCCCCCGCACCCTCCGCGCCGAATTTCTAGAGCCCTACGTAATCAAAGTCCTCCCTTGCATAGCCGTCTGGCTAAAAATAGGGACGGAGCCTCTTTTTGCCCGCAATCCCAATCCCGAAATGAATAGCCTCCAAAAATAGCCTCCGTCGCTATTTTTAGCGCTATCCTGAAAGATACCCATGCATCAGGAAGTCGTAGAAGCCGAAGGCCACCTAATTGACTCGCACCTCATGGAGCAGATCTTCGACACCGTGGTCGAATACAACGGCCGCTTTGAAGTCGAAAAGTTCGAGATCGGCCGCACCAACGCCGATAACTCGCACCTGCGCCTGAAGATCGAAACCGAAAACACCGCCGACATGGAGCAGCTTTTGAGCCAGCTCCTTGACCTGGGCTGCACCCCCGCCGATTCCGGCTCCGCCGAGCTGATCGCGGTCGAGCGCGATCGCTGCGCCCCCGAAGATTTCTACTCCACTACGAATCATAAAACCCTGGTTCGCTATAACAGCGATTGGCTCGAAGTAGAAAACCAACGCATGGACGCCATGATCGTGGTGACCGGCAAGCGCGCCTTCTGCCGCCGCCTGCGCGACCTCAAAACCGGAGATCAAGTAGTCGTCGGCATGCGCGGCATCCGCGTAGTCCCCGAATCGAAGGAACGCGACCGCATGGCCTTCGCCTTCATGAGCAACGGCATCTCGTCGGAGCGCCAAGTAGAAACCGCCATGCGTCAGACCGCCAACCTGATGCGCCAATGCCGCGAGTCCGGCCAAAAAATCGTAGTAGTCGCCGGACCCGTAACCGTCCACACCGGCGGCGCCGCGCCTTTAGCCAAATTAATCCAAGGCGGCTGGGTGCAGGCTCTCTTAGCCGGCAACGCCCTAGGCGTGCACGATATCGAAGCTTCCCTGCTCGGCACGTCGCTAGGAGTCCGTCAAAGCGACGGCCGCCAGGAAGAACACGGCCACCGCAATCACATGCGAGCCATCAACGCCATCTATCACGCCGGCGGCATCGCCAAAGCGGTCGCCACCGGCCGTCTAACCAGCGGCGTAATGTACGAATGCGTCAAGGCGGGCGTGCCCTTCGTGCTAGCCGGCAGCCTGCGCGACGACGGCCCCTTGCCCGACACCATCACCGACATGAACCTGGCCCAGGACGCCTACGCCGAACAGCTAAAAGGTGCGGGTCTGGTGCTGTGTTTAGGTTCCATGCTGCACTCGATAGCCACCGGCAACATGCTCCCCAGTTGGGTAAAAATCGTGTGCGTCGACATTAACCCCGCCGTCGCGACGAAAGTAAGCGATCGCGGCACCGGCCAAGCCGTGGGCGTAGTAACCGACGTTGGTTTA
>JALYIB010000146.1 GCA_030775965.1 Acidobacteriota bacterium
GCTTATACTTCCATAGAAGGAGTCTTTTTGTCCCTCGAAGACGATTTATTAGAGCAGCGCGTCAAGCGCGCGGCGGAAATTGAGGCGCTTGGGTTCCATGCGTACGGGCAGCGCTTTGATTTCACGCACACGATACCGGAAATACTGGCGTCGGAAAGCGCGAAGACCGCCGAAGATTTGACAGCGGCGAAACCCCCAGTCCGCATCGCCGGACGCATTCAAACCATGCGGCGCATGGGCAAGGCCGGCTTCTTCCATCTGCTGCAGCGCGGCGAGCGGCTACAAGTGTACGTGCGCAGCGACGCCGTCAATGAGCGCGAGTATGCGCTCTATCAACTGCTCGATATCGGCGACATCGTAGGCGTCGAAGGCTACTTGTTCCGCACGCGCACCGGCGAATTGAGCGTGCACGCGGAAAAACTCACGTTCCTTTCGAAGATCCTCCTCGGCCTGCCCGAGAAGTGGCACGGCCTCGAAGACGTCGAGATCCGTTACCGCCAGCGCTATCTCGATCTAATCGCGAATCCGGAATCGCAAAAAATTTTCGTGACGCGTGCGCGCATCATTTCTTCCTTGCGCCGCCAACTCGAAGAGCGGAACTTCGTGGAAGTGGAAACGCCCATGATGCAGCCGCTCTACGGTGGCGCGGCCGCGCGCCCGTTCGTCACGCACCACAACACGCTCGACATGGATCTGTATCTGCGCATCGCGCCGGAGTTGTACCTGAAGCGCCTGATCGTCGGCGGCCTGGAGCGCGTCTATGAGATCAATCGCAACTTCCGCAACGAGGGCGTCTCTACGCAGCACAATCCCGAGTTCACCATGCTGGAGTTTTATCAGGCCTACACCGACTACCAGGGCCTGATGGATTTCACGTGCGAATTTTTGCAGCAGACGGCGCTGGATGCCACCGGCTCGGCGGTAGTCGAGTGGCAAGGTCATACCTTGGACTTCGGAAACGTCCGCCGCCTTTCAATGCTGGAAGCGGTTGGCGCCGAAGTGCCCTTGCGCGGCCATGCGCTGGTGGAAGCATTCGAGCGCAACATAGAGCCTACGCTGATCGAGCCCACCATCATCTACGACTACCCGGTGGAAGTTTCACCGCTCTCGAAACGGAAGCCCAGTGACCCCGCCTTCGTCGAGCGCTTCGAGATCTACGCGGGGGGCATGGAAATCGGCAACGCCTATACGGAGTTGAACGATCCCCAAGAGCAGCGCCGCCGCTTCGAGTCGCAACTCGAGCTCAAAGCCGCCGGCGACGAAGAAGCGCACCAGATGGACGAGGACTACATTCGCGCGTTGTCCTACGGCATGCCGCCCACCGCAGGCGAAGGCATCGGCATCGATCGCCTGACCATGCTATTGACGAATTCGAAGTCGATCCGCGACGTGATTCTGTTCCCGCTGCTTCGTCTGGAGGGTGAAATCGGGCTGGCCGGGAAACTCCGCCGCATCGCTCCCTAAATGTTTGAGCTGTTCATCGCCCGCCGCTATCTGCGCGCCAAGCGCAAGCAGGTGGTGATCTCCGCCATCACCGCGATTTCCGTGATCGGCGTAGCCGCGGGCGTGATGGCTTTGGTAATCGCCCTCGCCATCAACAACGGCTTTCGCGATACGCTCCAGCGTAACCTGTTGGGCGCAACGGCCCACGTCTCCATTCTCGAGAAAGAACCCGGCACCGGCATCGAACACTGGGAACAATTGGCGCCCCAACTCGCGCACATCCCGCACGTGAAGTCCGCCGCCCCGGCGCTCTACGAAAGCGGCTACATCAGCGGACCCGTCACCGGAGCCGGCGTCGCCATCAAAGGCGTGGATGTGCGCGCGGGCGCGCCCCTCGCCGACACCCTGAAGCACTTGAAAACCGGTTCGCTCGACGGACTGCACACGTCCGGAGATTTACCCGGCATCGTACTCGGTTCGCGCCTCGCGGAAAATATCGGAGCCGTCACCGGCAAGCAGGTCCAGCTCGTCGTCCCCAACGGCCAGTTGACCCCGTTCGGTGCGCGCCCCACCTATGTCCGCCTGCGCGTCGCCGGGACCTTCGAATCCGGCTTCTATGATCTAGACGCTAATTGGGCCTTCCTGTCGCTCACGGACGCACAAAAGGCCTTCGATCTCACCGACGTCGTCAATAGCATCGAGCTTATGCTCGACGACATTTATCAGGCGCCTCCGGTAGCCGCGGCAGCGGAAAAAATAATCGGGCCCAAGCTCGCCGCCACCACCTGGGGCGAACAGAACAAACAACTGCTAGGCGCGCTCACGATGGAGCGCACCGTAACGGTAGTCACCATCGGCCTGATCCAGTTGGTCGCTGCCCTGAACATTTTGATCACCCTGGTCATGATGGTCATGGAGAAGCACCGCGACATAGCCATCCTTCTCTCGATGGGCGCCAAGGCCAACCAGATCCGCA
>JALYIB010000147.1 GCA_030775965.1 Acidobacteriota bacterium
GCCCTGCCCGGCATCCAATACCAATTCACCGTTGGTTTTGGAATCGAAATGAAATTGCGCGATGGTGCCGAATTTCTCATCTTCCGACAAAGATTTCCGCCGCCAGGTTCGGCCGCCGTCCGCGGTCAGCAATAAAAACGGATTGCGCGCCAGCGGATCGATCGACTCGCCGCTGATCCAACCGGTTTGAGGATCCCAGAATTCGATCTGCTCGAGCGCCGCACTGCGCATGCGCGACGCTGGTTCGGTCCAGGTGAGTCCGTTGTCGTCGCTGGCCAGCAGCAGACTGAACAGCGTTGTGTTGCGAGTGTGCAGATTCCCCGTAACCAAAATCCGGTTGGCCGCGGCTTCGGCGGAGGTCAACTCCAGCAATACCGGACACGGTTGTTCGTCCGTGCAATTCAAACCGAAGAGTTCAATGTCCGTGGGAGGACAATCGTATGTGACCGGCGATTCAGCGCGTAAACCTACGACCACACTTAGCAACAGCCCGGCGAATTTCACTCGTTCATATTGTAGCTGAGCGATGGCCTGCCATCGGCGTAGAATAAAGGAGAACGTGCCCCCGCCGCACATCCCGACGCCTCTTGAACAACTAGGGCATCGTCCGTTCTCGTTCTACCCGGCGATCCAGGGCATCCAGCACAACGAGTGGCAGTTTTGCCGCGCGCGCGGCGACGAGATTCAAGTTGTCAATACTAAATCCCAACAGGAATTGTGGATTCCCCGCCGTTTCCTGAGCGGCGTGTCCAGCATCGAAGAGCCTTTTGTAATCGTGGGCTTGCTGAAGGAACTGGAATACCGGCAGGGTGTCGTAGCCCCACTGGTGCGCCGCGTCCTCGAAATGCCCGTTGCCGTTAACGACGTGCCGCGGCCGTGGCTGAGCGCTCCGCATCCCGCGCAGTTAGCCGCCGTGGTGGGCATTCGCGTCGAGAGCAGCGCGGCATCGCAAAAGAGCCGCAAGCTCATGGGCGCGGTGGCCGCCGGAATTCTCACCTGTATCGTCGGCATGGTGATCTTCCGCGACGCCACGGCCGGATCGCGCGCGCGATTCTTTGGGAATCCCACTCGTTTGGCGCTGCCGTTCACCGCCGCCGACGATTACGAATCCGTAGTTGGGCGCATGGGATATCCTGAGTCCACGCGCTCGCGCCCTTCGCCCGGCGGCAGCGTTTTCTATTTGCTGCGCTATCCCGATCGCGGATTCACCATCGTACTCCTAGGCCTCGGGCGTGCTCAGGCATCCTACGTAGGCGCCCTCGGCCGCGGTGGACGCGTGGTCCATTCCGTCACGCTGCCCGACGGTCAGAATTCAGCGGCACTGCTAGCCCGCTAAAGCGTCGGCCTCGCCACGCTTTACATCCACCCTCGTCAGGACCACCAGCCCCGCGATGAAAAACACGATCAGCGACAAAATCGCCTGCCGGTAACTGTGTGTGATCTGCAACGCCAGACCGAAGACCAGCGGGCTCACCCAACTGGTCCCCTTGTCGCTCACCTCATAAATGCTGAAATATTCGGCCTCCTTGCCCGGAGGAATCAATTGCGCGAACAACGACCGGCTCAGCGCCTGGCTGCCGCCCATCACAATCGCCACAATCGCGGCGGCAATGAAAAACTCGCGCGTGTTGTAGACCCACTGAAACAGATAGATCAATGTCGCGGTCCACAAGACCAAGCTCACCGCGATGGCCCGCTTCGCTCCCATGACCGCCGCCAGCCATTGAAATCCGATCGCCCCGAAGAACCCCACAAACTGCACCATCAAGATCGCCAGCGTCAACGACGCCACCGGAATCTTCAACTCATCGCCGCCGAATTGCGAAGCCAGCGCGAGCACCGCCTGAATTGCGTCGTTGTATAAGAGATAGGCGATCAAAAACGTCATGGTCTGGGGATAGCGCCGGATATCCGCGAGCGTGTGGCGCAATTGTCCGAACACCGCTCCCACCGCGACGCCTTGCCGCCTGGGGAGCGCGCGATTGCGCAGTGTGAGCAATGTTGGAATCGTAAACACGGCCCACCATACTCCCGCCGAACCCAAACTGATCCGCACTGCCATCGCGTCCGTGATGCCAAGTTGTTTCGCGTTGAGGTACAGCAGCAAATTCAACGCCAGCAGCACGCCTCCGCCGATATACCCGATGCCCCAGCCTTTCGATGACACCGCATCGCGCTGCTCCGGCGGTGCGATCTCAGGCAAGAATGAGTTGTAAACCACCACCGATGCGCCAAAGCTCACATTGGCGAGGATGAACAGCGCTCCGCCCCATAAATACGCGCTTCCCTGCAGCCAAAACATCGCCGTAGCCGCCGCCGCGCCCACATACGCGGTGGCCCCCAGATACTGTTTTTTGCGATGACCGTAGTCTGCCGCGGCGCCCACGACCGGCAGCACCAGCACTTGCAGGACCACCGACAAACTAACCAGGTAGCTCCAGTAACTACGCGCGTCGACGTTGATGCCAAACGGATGCACCAAGCCGTTCGCGTCGGCCGCGGCCTTCGCGAGCGCCGTCAGGTAAGGGCCCAAAAACAGCGCGACGCCCGTGGTGACGAATGCCGAGTTGGCCCAATCGTAGAAATACCACCCACACTGTTCGCGAACGCTATATTGGGGGGCGGCCACAATAAGATTAGAGTTGCCGGATTTGCTCGAGAACCCGTAGCATTCGTGGAGCTGCATCGCGCCTGCCACCGTAGCGCCATTCGTTATAAGCAGCCGTGGCTTCTTCCACCAGCGGCGCCATTTGCGGAGTCTTTACCACTCGGGCGAATTCTACCGGCGTGTACCCGGCCGGCTTATGCACGCCCCGCTTGGCCAATAGGTCGAGCATCTGTCGATA
>JALYIB010000148.1 GCA_030775965.1 Acidobacteriota bacterium
CTCGAAGTCCCCGGCATCGGCGAGCGTAAAGCCGAGCGCTTCGGCGCAAAAATTCTGGAGCTCATCACAGGCCGTTAGTGAGGCTTCCCGTGAAAGGCGCTGCGTCTCAAAGTAAGGCCTATTTGAATCGTTTGCGGAATAGGAAGTCGATCCCGAACAGCCCATTGCTATCGCGCACCGCTACGGCGGACCACTGTTTGCTGAAGTCCCATTGGATGCGCACCGTCTGTTCTTGCGTGCGATTCAGGTTGGTGATGTAAGTCAGGCTGATGTCGCGTGAGATCTGCTGCTCCAGCGTCAAACGCGCGGCGGGCAGGTTATCGGTGGCGTCGATGGTGGGGTCGATCTTGACGCGGCTCGCGCCGAAGAAGCGCTGCAAGCGATTGGAGAGTTGCTCGGACACGGCCTCTCCCAAAACACTGCCGGCGCTGCCGAAGGACGCAGCGGAAGTCGCGATTTGCCCGCCCACTTGGTTCGATGTGGGATCGCGGCCCACCGCGAGCAGGGCGATAATTTCGTTCGATTGCAGCGGCGGATCGGAGCTGTAATTGACAGCCAAGCGTTGCGGCGAGCCCGCCACGGTTACCGTCACGGTGATGCCGCGCGTGCGAGTTTCGAGATCCAAGTCAAGCGTAGGCTCGATTTTCACCGGATTCAGGAAGCGGATGTCGCCACGGTTCACGGTGTAGCGATTACCGAAAATTTGGATTTCCCCGCTGTTGACCGTAATGGTTCCGAGCAGAGCCGGGTTCAGCGGCGTGCCGCGCAGGCGTAGATCCACTTCGGTTTGCACGTTGCGCGTCAGAGAGGTTTCAAGCTCAAACAGCGGAGCGCTTTGCAGGCGGACGTCGAAGCGCATGCCGCGCAAATACTCACTAGGGCTGGGCGGCGCCGGCGAGGGCTTGGACGCTTCCGCCAACAGACGCGCCAGATCCGCTCCGGCGGCGATAGCGGCGCGATTGAGCGTCACAGTACCCGAAAGCGTACTCGCCTCGGAGGTCCCGTTGAGCGAGAGCTGCGCGTTGGAGGTGGAGCTTACATCTTCGGGATAGCGCACGCGCACCTGCCGCACGTCGGCCTGCAGACGGTAAATCAAGACATCGCCGAATTCCAAAAACCCGCGGAAGGCGACGCTGCCGCCGCCAGTCTCCGCCGTCAGTTTGTCGATAGTGGCGCGGTTGCGGTCGAATAGAATGGTTCCGCTGGCGTTGTCGACGCCATTGGGCACGTCGTTCATATACAGCGACGCATTGGCGAACTCCAGGCGCCCATTCATCTGTGGATTGCGCAGCGAGCCGCGTAGGGTGGCGTTGACGTTGGCCGTGCCTTTCGCCAGCAAATCCGCATTCAGAAGCTGCAGGATGCCAAGGTTCACGATGCCATTCAAGGCGAGATTCGCGCCGCCGGTATCGCTGAAAGGAACCACGCCCGTGACTTCGAGGTTGGTATCGCGCGCGGTCAAATGCGCTGAGGCGATCTTGGCCTGCTGCGCGGTGACCGACACCAGAATGGGCTGCGTGTTGTGAATCTGCACATCCTGCGCCTGCACATCCAGACGCAGCGCCTGCTGCGCCTTGGCATTGAGCTGCAGCGTATCGATCTTCAGATCAGCCTGAAAATTTCGCGGGGTCCGCAGCGCAACGTTAAAAGTGACGCCGCCTTCGAGGAAGCCTTCGAACGGAGGCATCGCCGTTTTCTCGCCGGCGGTCCCGCGCAGCATCACCAGGTCATGCAGCGTGGCCACGGTCAGCCGCGAGAACTTGAGACTGCCGGAGCCCGGAAAATCGCCGTCCAGGCGCCACTTTCCCTGCCCTTCGAGCGCGGTATCGCGCACCTGCGCTGTGGCCTGCAGCGTCAACTCATTGCCACTGGTGGCGGCAGTCAGGCTGACATCGCCGAGCTTTTGCTTATCGAGCGTTACGTTGCGCGCCGACGCTGCCCCGCTTACCGAACGCAACAGCAGCGCACCGCGATCGACGCGCAGATCGAGGGCGGCCTTGCCGTCCAGGCGTGCTTCCGCTCCGGGTTCCAGTTGACGCAACGCCGTCACGCGCGAGGCGGTGATGGCTTGCGCGGTGACGTCCATGCGCAGATCGCCGCTATGGAGATCGCCGGGTTGCTGTGTATAGGCGCCCGAGAAGAGCAGCTTGCCAGAGCCCAGATCCGCTTGACCGCTGTCGAACGCGATCGATTGCGCGGTGTAATGCAAGTTCCCGCGCACGCGTTCGAACTTTTCGCCCAGCGCCGTGGCCTGAGTCGCATCGAGTGCAATATCGGCTTGCGGATTCCGTGCCGAGCCGGAGAGTTTGACGATGGCCGACGCCAGCGCATCGGCATCGACGCTGGTCGCGGTGGCAATTCCGAATTCGCGCGCCACCGCCGCCAGCGCCAGGTTCTTTACACTCAATTGCGCGGTGAGCGGACCATCCACAAAATCGCCGGCGGCCGCGGCGCTCACCACGGCGTCGCCTGTTACCTGCGTCTGTGCGCGCGCGAGCATCAAGCGGCGCACAGCGATGGCTTGCGCGGACGCTTGCACGTCGGCAGTGAAGCGATCGAACACGTGGCCGTCCATGCTGGCATTGGTTACCGTCACCTGCCCCTGAAACTGCGGAGCGTCGAGACGTCCGGTCACCAGACCCGCCATCGCCGCCTCGCCCTGCTTGCGCGGATCGAGCTTGAGCGGCAAGGCGGCCGGCGGATGGTCGTTGAACATTTCGAGCGCTGCCAGCACGTCGTCAAGATTGGTGGAGCGGGCTCGAACATTCAGGGTCTGGCCCAGCGTGCCGGATAAGTTCAGGCTGGTGGCGGGAGTCGCAATGCGCGACTCGCCGAAGTTCACCGTGCCCGCGCGCTGGTCGTAATGAATGTCGAGCTGGCCCGTGATCTGACCTTGCATCGCCGCTGACGCATCGACCACGGTCCGGCGCTCTCCCAGCACCGCGTCCACGTCTAACGTTCCGGAGAGCGATCCGTTCCAGGGAAGCACCCGGGGAGTCAGCGTGGCCGCCACCTTTCGAGCATCCAGACCGTCGACGTTTCCATCGAAATGGAAATCCTTCCAGTGTTCCAGTTCCGCCTGCCCCGTGACGTTCGCACCCAGCACGGTCCCTCGCAGGCCGCGTAGCGTGAGACGGTCGGGGTTCAGATTCAAGGCGGCGTTCAGCGCGGCGTCCTGGATGCGCACCCGATCCTGCGAATAACCCAGGCCCCGAGCGTCAATCCTGCCCGTCACCTCATAAACAAAGGCGTTGGCGAAGGAGAAATTCACATCGCCATCGAAGTTCGCCGCGCCGGCCGACGCCACCGGCAGCGAGAACAGCGATACCGCATCGCGTACGGCAAACGCCGCCTTGGCCTTGAAGACGCCGCGCGGCGCTTTCAAATTGGTCAGTTCGCCCGATAGATCGATGCGCGAGCTTCCTAACGCAAGATTGACGGAAGACAGCGCGAGGCGCGTGGCATCCAACGTAAATGCAGCGGCGAAATCGGCTTCCGCCGGGGACATGATGTTCGACGAAATCCGCAGACGCCGCGATGCCACAGTGCCGCGGTACCGGGCCGCGGCTGCATCCCGGGTCATCTGCACGCGCAAATCCTGACCGTTGAAACTCAGGGGCACTTGGCGGATATCGATATCCGCGAAACCGTTGGTCACGGAATAGCGATGCACCTTGAGGTTTACAAAGTCCTCCGCCCAACTCTTGCCGCTTTTCGGGCCGGGCGGCGAAGGTAGGTTATTCGAGCCATCGGTATAAATCACGATGCGCAGCCGCGGCTGGTCGACAGTGACCGAGTCGAGGTCGACTTTGCGCTCCAGCATGGAAATCACGCGCAAGCCCACGCTTACGGATTCGACGCGCAGCAGCGGCGTCTCGGATTCCGGCTCGGTGCCGTGCAGCACCAATGGCGAAATCTTCGCCGTCAGCGTCTCCCATTTGAACGAAAAATTGCCGACCTCGACATGGCCACCGGTGGCCCGTTCAATTTCCGTTACGATCCGCTCCCGCACCAACTCGCGGAACCAGCCGCTGCGCACGATCAGCAAGGCGGCGACGGCGCAGATTACCAGCAGAATCCCGGCAACCGCCAGAATCTGACCCGTCAAATGGCGTGCGCGTGTCACTTGAAGGCTCCTTCGTGATAAACAATCACGGTCTCACCGCGCGACATATCGAGCCAGAGATCGAGCGCCTGCATGGTTTGCTGATCCGTCAGTAGCTTTTCGATATCTCCGCGGCTGGCCTCGAAGCTCTGCGGCGGCTTAACCTTGTTATAATACGCCCGCAAAGTTTCGTCAGAGAGCTGCACTTCCGGGCGGAAACGCAAATCGGTGTAGCGCAACATGCGCAGTCCCGCAAGCAACTGCTCCGCTAATTCCGCTTCGCTGATCTGCGCTTGGGCCAGTGCAGCGCGGTACGCCTGATCGGTAACGTAGCGCGCCTTAATGGGCGTCAGCAATCCGGCCACATCAGCGGCGGGCGGCGGAGGCACCCGCGTCGCGGTGGCGTCTTCCAAAACCAAATATTGATCCACCAAGCGCTCGGCCGCTTTGCGCTTTAGCTCCGCACTGAAAACGGGCGCTTTGCCATCGATGAACGCCGAGATCCGCATGTCCTCGAAGATGTCGTGCTCCGAGATGACGTGCCGCCCCACGGTGACCGCGATGCGATCGAGCGTCTCGGCACGCGCGCAAAGAGCAACCAACAAGAGAGCCAGAATCTTCATCAGAACGTCTGCCCCAGGGAGAAATGGAATTGAAAAACGTTGATGCGCTGCGGCACGCCCACGCAAAAGGGAGGATTCGGGGGCGTCGTTAAGTTAGGGTTGCACTGCAACAACTGTTCGCGGGTGCCATTGAATCCCACGAAACGCGGCGAATTCGGACTGTAGCTCAGATCCACGCGAATGGGTCCCACCGGCGTCTTGTAGCGAATCCCAAAGCCCACCGCTTGCACCATGTAGTTGAAATCCTGATTCGCATTCTGGTGGAAGCGGAAGCTGACCTGGTCGACGCTCGAGTAAACGTTGCCCATATCGTGAAACAGCACGCCCCCTAGATTTTCGCCGAATAAAGGGAAGCGCAATTCCGTCGAATGAAACAGGAAGGCATTGCCGCCCAGCGGAAATCCCGTCTCGGGGTCGCGCGGCCCGGCCTGATTATCCGGGAAAGCGCGCTGCGACGAAGCACCGCCCGCAAAGAACCGTTCCCCCAAGGGAATGTCGGACAAGCCGCCCAGGCGCTGGATGTAGCCGAATTGCAGAGTGCGCGCGAGCACTAGTTCGCGGCCCAGAGGATGATAAGTCGAATTGCGAAATACCAGCCGGGAGTAGTCGGTTTGCGAGCCGAACTGTGGCAGCGCGATACCCACGTCCACGGTGTTATAGATGCCGCGATGCGAATCGGTGGGGTTGTCACGGCGGTCGTTAATGTAGGACGTCGATAGCAATCCCACGCGTACCGGCTGAGATAACAAAGGAATGAGCAGCCGATTGATCTCCAGCGAACTCACCGTGACCTTGCGATACGCAAAACGGTACTGCAAGCTGTTAGCGCGCGACAGGCGTTGCGCCAACTGGATCGCAGACTCCATGCGCTGCGCCGCAAACGTGCGCACGTCGTGGGACCGATCGTAGAGCCCGGAAACCGTGAGCGTCAGATTCTCCTTCCCCATGAACTCCGGCATCAGATAGCTGAGCACGCCGCGCTGCTCAAGCGTCGACGCCAGCGTTTGCAGGCTGAGCGTCCGTGCCCGGCCCAGGAAATTCAGACGGCTGATGCCGGCGGAAACGCGCGGACTGAAGCCGGTGGTGCCCGCCGGACTGTCGAAATTTTCCACGCCGCCGCCGATCCGCGCGAGCTCCGCGCCAATTCCGATATTGAAGGAATATTTGGCCGCCTCGTCCAACTGGAACAAGACGTACTTGCTTTCTTCCTGGCCGTCCGGATCTTGCAGCGCCGTCTGCACTTTAGAAAAAATGCCCAGGTTATACAGCTTTTGCTGGGTTTCCGCGATACGGCCTTGCGAGATCGGATCGCCTGGCCGAATCAGAATGCGGCTGGAGACTACATTGGACCGCGTGGTTTCCAGGCCGCGCACCAGAACCTCGCGCACAAACTGCCGCTCTCCCGGCTTGATGTTGAAGTGCAGATCGGCGTGGTGGGAAGTCCCGGCGGGCGTCTGCGACCAGTCGAAAGTTGCCTCCGGGTAGCCGCTATCGAAAAAGTAGCTCAGGATGGCGTCGCGGTCCGCTGCAATATTAGCCTCGCTAAACGGCTGCCCCGCCGCGGATTGAACGACTCCGCGCAGATAAGCGGTGTCCCCGGGCGAGGCGCCGTCGATGTAAAGCTCACTCACGGTCCACTGCGCGCCCTCTTCGATTTCGTAACGCACTCCCAGTTCATCTGTCCGGCCGCGGTAGTCGTCGAGCGTGGTGGCTGCTACCTGCACGTCGCGGAACCCGTTCGAGCGGTACAAGTCGAGAATCGCGTCGCGGTCGTTATCGCGCAATTTCTGCGAATAGCGCCCGTAGCGGTCGCGCAGCTTGCCGGCCTCGCGCACCGCAAGCCGCTCGCGAACGGTGGCGATGTCGAAGAAGCGATTGCCGGTGATCTCAACTCCCACCAGCCGGTGGCGGGCATTGCGTGTCACCGCGTAAGTGATTCGCTGCACACCTGGCGTGGGCGACTGTTCGTCGAAATCCACCGCGGCATCGAAATAGCCCTGCGACTGGAAATAATCCACCAGATTGCGCGTGCCTTCGAGCAACAGGCCACGGTCGACGGCGCGCTCCTGATAGATGGGGATCAACTGGCGCAGCTTCCCCTGCGAGACTTTTGCGCCGCTCGTGCGGACCTCCACCAAGGGTCCGTTATCGATCACGATGGTGGGCGTGACGGTGTTGGTTTTATCGTGATAATCCAACTTGTCCAGCGTGACCTTCACTTGCAAACGGTTCTGGCCCTGGAAATCCTTGCGCACGCGCTCGATACCGGTTTGGATCCGGTCCTCGGTGGCGAAACTCCAACCGGGAAACTGGACGAATAGGAAACCGCGCCGGTAGCGGGTGGCGCGAATGATCTTGTCCATGGGCCGCTCGAACTTGCCGGCCAGATTCACGCCGTCAAAGCGCGCGCGCGGCCCCGCGTTCAACTGGAAACGGACCCCCACTTCCTCGGTGGAAGGATTGCGGTCCAGATCGTAACGGATCATAGCCCGATGCAACCCATTGGCGCGCAAACGTTCCTGCAAGTTGTCGATAGACTGCTTCAATTGCGATTCATTGAACGGCGCACCCAATTCGAGCTTGGTGGCTGTCAAAAGCTGGTTGCGATTGGGCGGATCGGCGACGCCCTCGAAGCTAACGCCTCCCACGAAATAATTCAGTTGCGTCGCAACGCGCAAGGCCACGCCCTCGCCCATGGGCTCCGCGTCAATGGTGACGTCGGCAAAGCGCCCGGTATCGAACAGCTTTTGCAGGGACTGGCGGACGTCGGCTTGGTGCAGCGGACTGCCCACGTGCAGCGACAGCAGGCGGCCCAGTTCGTCACGGGGTAGCGGCTGGTTGGGAGGATCGAAAGCGATCCGCTGGATGCTGCGGCCTTCCAGTATCTGCGTATTCTGACCCGACGCCGCTACGGCGCCGAGCAGCAGCGGCAGAAACATCAACACCGGCGGACGCACGTTCTTCAATGATAACGTACGCATCAAATAGGCCGAGGGGTTGCGCGGAGGGCGCGGTGGTCCTGCTGCTACCATTTGTATGAGGCCCACGGAGCCTTCCAATTGTTTGATGCGCCCCGCTGAATCCCGTTACTCCCGTCAAATCCGCTTCGCGCCGTTGGGCGCGGAAGGTCAGGCCAGGATCCGCGGGGCTAGCGTCGCCATCGTCGGCTGCGGTGCGCTGGGGACCGTGCAGGCCGAAGCCATGGCGCGCGCCGGAGTGGGCCGTCTGCGCATCATCGATCGGGACTTCGTCGAATGGTCCAACCTGCAACGCCAGTTTTTGTTTGACGAAGCGGACGCGGCCGAGGCCCTGCCGAAAGCCGTGGCGGCCGCACGCCGTTTGGCGCGCGTGAACTCCGAAGTAAAGGTCGAACCCATGGTTGCCGATCTCACGGCCGCCAACGTCGAAGATCTGTTGGAAGATATCGACCTGATCCTCGACGGCACCGACAATTTCGAGACTCGTTTTCTGATCAATGACGCCGCCGTAGATCGCGCCATCCCCTGGATCTACGGCGCGGCAGTCGGCAGCTATGGCATCAAATTAGCCATTGTGCCGGGCAAGACGGCGTGTTTCCGCTGCGTCTACCCCGAGCCCCCGCAAGGCGCGCAACCCACTTGTGAAACCGAAGGCGTGCTGGCGTCCGTGACCGCAACCGTCGCCTCCCTGCAAGTTGCCGATGCGCTGAAGATTCTAGCGGGCGGCGTGGACTCGCTCACAGCCCGGCTCACCACCATCGACGTGTGGAGCGGCGCCATCCGTCAACTCGCTCCTCCCAGCCGCGATGCCAAGTGCCCGTGTTGTGTGCGCCGCGAGTTGATGTATCTCGACGGTTCCCGCCGCGCTCCCATCAGCCTGTGCGGACGCAACGCCGTGCAGATACACGAGCGTTCGCGCCCCGTAGATCTCCCCGCATTAGCCGAGCGCCTGGGTACAGTGGCGACAGTGCGCTCCAACGAATTCGCCCTGCGCGTCGCGCTGGATCCTTATGAACTTACCGTGTTCCCCGACGGCCGCGCCATTATTAAAGGCACCACCGACGTTGGAATCGCCCGCAGCCTATACGCCCGCTACATAGGGGCCTAGGTTTTATCGGACATCCCCTTTTCCGTAGACCTGATCGATAGACAGGTACATGCGGTTACTAGGGTTGTTGTTGGCCGTCGCGCTAGGATTGGCAGGCGAGTCCCGTCTTGTATCAAAGAATAGTCCACTGTTTTTCATTGAAGACGCGCCCGGCCGTTACCTGATCCGGGTCCCTGGCATGACAGCGGCTTTCACGCCGCAAGGCGCCGAGTTTCGAGCGGTTCACATGACGTTCCTTGGCGCCAACGAGTCGACCGAACTAATTGGCCTCAACCCCATGGGCAGCGCGAATTTCCTGCTGGGACAAGACTCGAGCCAATGGCGCACCGGTTTGCCGACGCTGCAGAAAATCCTCTACTCCCATCTCTATTCGGGAATCGATCTGCTCTACTCCGGCAAAAACGGCCGCGCCAAATCCGAGTACACGGTCGCCCCGGGGGCGCGTCCCAGCGACATTCGCGTCCAATACTCGGCTAACCTGTCGATCGACGCCGTTGGCCGCTTGCACGCCGCGGATCTTATCGAGGACGCCCCCGAAATCTACCAAGACACGCCCTCCGGCCGGATCACTGTGGCGGGCCGCTTTCGCCTGTTCGACTCTCGCACAGCGGGCTTCGAGGTAGACGCGTACGACGCTTCGCTCCCGCTGGTGATCGATCCCGTAATCT
>JALYIB010000149.1 GCA_030775965.1 Acidobacteriota bacterium
CATCCACACCCAGCGCCCGCGCATACGTAGGATCCAGCGCATGCTCGGCATCGATGAAGGCCGCCGTTCCTCCCGCTGCCTGCGCCTGCGCGATCACCTGCAAGGCCAGCGTGGTTTTCCCGGAAGACTCCGGCCCGAACACCTCCATCACGCGCCCGCGCGGGAAGCCGCCTACCCCCAGCGCGGCGTCGAGCGAAATCGATCCGGTGGGTATCACGCTCACCTGCTGCACGCTTTTCGAGCCCAGCTGCAGCACCGCCCCCTTCCCAAACTGCTTCTCCATCTGCAGCAGTGTTTGCATAATCAAGCGTGCACGTTCAGGGACCAGTGCGGCGGAAGTTTGCATAGCGACCTCGCCTATTTGGTGTTCCCAGGTGGAGAAAATTCTCACGCCCAGAGTAGAATCATGGGAGGAGATCAACCATGTCTTTACGCATCAACGATGAAGCTCCCGATTTCACGGCTGAAACGACCCAAGGGACCATTCACTTCCACGAATGGATCGGCGACGGCTGGGCCGTCCTGTTTTCTCACCCCAAAGACTTTACGCCGGTGTGCACCACCGAACTCGGCTACATGGCCGGACTCGAGCCCGAATTTAAAAAGCGCAACACCAAAATTATCGGCTTGAGCGTCGACCCGGTCAGCAGCCACGGAAAATGGGCAGCGGATATCGAAGAGACGCAAGGCCACAAGGTCAACTACCCCATGATCGGCGACCCCGAACTGAAAATCGCCAAGCTTTACGACATGCTTCCCGCCGACTCCGGGACGACGTCCGAAGGCCGCACCGCCGCCAACAACGCCACCGTGCGCACGGTGTTCGTCATCGGGCCCGACAAAAAAATCAAGCTGATGCTGATCTATCCCATGAATACGGGACGAAACTTCGACGAAGTCCTGCGCGTGCTGGATTCGATTCAACTCACGGCCACCCACACCCTGGCGACACCGGTGAACTGGAAGAAGGGCGAGGACGTGATCATTCCGCCTTCGGTAACCGATGAGGTGGCAAAGCAGAAGTATCCCGGCGGCTGGAAAACCCTCAAGCCGTACTTGCGAATCGTTCCCCAACCGAAATAGTCCGTCCTCAAAATTCGGATTACGACACGCCATCCGCGACTTCGCAGCCTACAATCCTTTCTCGATCAGATTCAGTGACGCGGCAAGCCGCGCATCGCATGCTGCCCCCGCGCGTTAGGTGTATACTTTTTCAGAACGGACGCTCGGCTTTCGGCAGCAATAGAATTGTAGGAGTCTTATGGCAGACACACCTTTTTCTCCCGTGGCCGCCGTGCGGCGTCCGCTTTACCGCGAGCTCTATTTTCAAGTTCTGGTCGCCATCACGCTGGGCGTCGCGCTGGGCTACTTCGACCCCCCGCTTGCCGAGAAAATGAAGCCGCTCGGCGACGGCTTCATCAAGCTCATCCGCATGATGATCGGGCCCATCATCTTTTGCACCGTTGTCACGGGAATCGCCGGCATGGGGGACATGAAGAAGGTCGGCCGCGTAGGCATCAAAGCTCTGCTCTACTTCGAAGTAGTCACCACCGCGGCACTCATCATCGGATTGGTTATCGTCACCATCGTGCAGCCCGGCGCCGGTATCAATGCCGATCCCAAAACGCTTGACGCCAAGTCAGTGGCGCAATACACCACCTCCAGCGAACACTTAACCGCCGTCGATTTCTTCCTGAACATCATCCCCGATCAAATGGCCAACGCCTTCGCTCGCGGTGAGATTTTGCAAATCCTTTTGGTCGCCATCATGTTCGGCCTGGCGCTGGCTACATTTGAAAAAGGGAAGCCCGTGCTCGATGCGTTCCACTCCATCAGCCACGTTCTGTTTAAGATGCTCGGCTTCATTATGTATGTCGCGCCGCTGGGAGCCTTCGGCGCCATGGCCTTCACTATCGGCAAGTTCGGAATCAAGACGCTGCAGCAGCTCGCGAGCCTGATGGTGTGTTTCTACGCCACCGCGGTCCTCTTCGTATTCCTCGTGCTAGGCTCCATCGCCCGCGCCTACGGTTTCCGCATCTATAAATTGCTCAAGTACCTCAAGGAAGAGTTACTGATCGTCCTAGGCACTTCCACTTCCGAAGCCGCGCTGCCCTCGCTCATGGTGAAACTAGAAAAACTCGGTTGTGCGAAATCGGTGGTCGGGTTAGTCGTCCCGTCGGGCTATTCGTTCAATCTCGACGGCACGTCTATCTATCTGACCATTGCCGCGCTCTTCGTCGCCCAAGCCACCAACACGCACCTGACAGCCGCGCAGGAAATCCAATTGCTGCTGGTGCTGATGCTGACCTCCAAGGGCGCGGCCGCGGTGGCCGGCGGCGGCTTCATCACTCTCGCTGCCACTCTCTCTTCACTCCATACCGTACCGGTGGCCGGCATCACTTTGCTACTGGGCGTCGACCGCTTCATGTCGCAGATGCGTGGCCTCACCAACCTCACCGGCAACGCCGTCGCCACCATCGTCGTCGCCAAATGGGAAAACGAATTCGATAGTAGCAAGGCGCTGCTGGTTCAACCCGGCCGCGCGGTGGAAGTGCCTGAACTGATCCCCAACGAGGAGTAACGCCTCGCCTCGGCCACAGGCGATTCTAACCGGGTTTCAATCCGCCAACGGATCGGGCCGCAACTGGAACTTAACCACCTTACTGCTGGTCCCCTTGCCCGTCTCGCTATGGAACGGAGCCCGCGTGGCCCACGTCGTCCACACGCCTTTCCCTTTCCACCCCGCCTTGGGATCGTCGATGCGCCCGTCCATCCCCTTGGCGAAGAACCCAGTGGGATAAGGCACGCGCATCACCGTGAACTTGCCGGTGGCCGGATTCAACGCCAGCAGCGCATCCGAATCGCTCCCCGCCGCGATGGGCGTGTTCTTGCCCAGGCCCAGCGTGTCCCATTGATCCACCCAGTCGTAGTAATTCGAATCCGCACTCCCGTTGTCCGTTACGCCCCTAAACTGCGGCCCCGGCACCGCCGTCAACGTCCACC
>JALYIB010000150.1 GCA_030775965.1 Acidobacteriota bacterium
TCGGTGAGGGGACTCCGATGTCGACGACGGCGCCCGTGAAGGGACGGTCCTGGCCGGCTTGCTCGGTGGGGAAGTCGTTATGGGTGTCGATTAACAGCGCCGATGCGTGTACGCGCTTCACCTCGGCATCGGTCACTGTGCGTTTCTGCGCTGCTAGAGTCATCGTTACCAGTAGAGCCGTTAGAATTTTATTTCGCATCGCGCCAGTTGTCTCCCACGCCTACGTCGACTACCAGCGGCACGTCCAGCCGCTCGACGCTTTCCATCTCCGATTTCACCATAGTGCGCACGGCGACCACTTCTTCGGGGGGGGCTTCGAACACTAACTCGTCGTGCACCTGCAAGAGCATTTTGGTTTGCAGGCCGCTTAAACGTTCATGAATACGGATCATGGCTAGTTTGATTAAGTCGGCGGCGGTGCCTTGCAGGGGGGTATTTACGGCGGTTCGCTCGGCGAAATTGCGCGCGTTGGGATTTTTGCTTTGCATGTCGGGGATGGGGCGCTGGCGTCCGAACATGCTTAACGCAACGCCGCTGCGGCGGACTTCGGCGATGGTCTGGTCTATGAAGCGGCGCACGCCGGCGTAGCGCTCGAAATACGCGCGGATGTAGAGATCGGCTTCTTTGCGATCGATGCCAAGCGATGACGCGAGGCCGAATGCGGTCTGGCCGTAGACGATTCCGAAGTTCACGGCTTTGGCGTTGCGGCGCTGCTCGGGCGTGATCATCAGCGGAGGGACTCCGAAAACTTCCGCCGCGGTGCGCGTGTGGATATCTTCACCGTTACGGAACGCTTCGACCAGCACGGGGTCGCGCGACATGTGGGCGAGCAGGCGCAACTCGATTTGCGAATAGTCGGCGACGATGAGTTTACAGCCGGGGCGCGGCACGAAGGCGGCGCGGATTTCGCGGCCCAGTTCGGTGCGGATGGGGATGTTTTGCAGATTGGGATTGGACGAAGACAGGCGGCCGGTGGCGGCTCCGGTTTGGTTGAAAGTGGTATGCAGACGGCCCGAGAACGGATCGATCAGCGCGGGCAGCGCGTCTACATACGTGCCTTTTAGTTTGGAGAGCTGGCGGTACTCCAAAACTTTTCCGGCGATGGGATGGCCGGCTACCAGGTCTTCCAGGACATCGGCGGCGGTGGAGATCGCTTTGCCTTTCCCGTAGCGGACGGGGGCGGGGAGATTCATGTCTTCAAACAATACTTTGCCCAATTGTTGCGGCGAAGCGATGTTGAACGTTTTCCCGGCTAGCTCGTAAATTTCGGCGCTGAGGCGGGTTATTTCTTCTTCCATGCGCGCGCTGAGAACTTTGAGTTGCGCGGGGTCGACGGTGATGCCGGTGGATTCCATGTCGGCCAGCACCCGAATCAGGGGCAGGTCGATTTTTGAATATACAGCGGCTAAACCAGACGCTTCGACGGCGGGGCGGAGCTTGTTGAACAGGGCCAGGATGGCGCTCGCTTCGGCGGCGGGGCCGGCGTCGAGGGAGTGGCCCAGGTGGCGGTCGGCTAAAGCGGGCAGACTGCACGAGGAGGGATCGGCCGACAGCAGAAAGCCGTAGAGCATCACGTCGTGAATGAGATTGGGACAGTCGCCGAAGCGCCTCACGAGTGTTTTGATGTCGTGCGTGACAGGTGCGCGCTCGGGGAGCGCATCGCCGAACGCCACGGAGCAGGCTTCGTCGCGCGCGGCCAACCCGATTACGGTTTCGGACATCATCTCGCCGACGGCTACGGCGACAGGCGCATCCGCGGGGATGGCGGCCAGCCACTTGTTGAGTTCATCGTGCGATTGCAACTGGCGGTACTCGCGCGCGGGAGCGGAGGCGGGCTCGGACTCGGCCATCTCGCGCAACAGGCGGTTGAATTCCAGCGTTCTGTAAAGCTCGCGCAACTGGATCTTGTCGGGCGACTGCGCTTTCCAGGATTCCACCTCGAAGGGAATGGGCACATTGGTGTGGATGGTGGCTAGTCTTTTACTGAGTAAGATCTGGTCGCGATGGTTCTGGAGGCTTTCGCGGTAGGTGCGCTTTTCGACTTCCGCGGCGTGCTCCAGCGCGCCTTCCACGGAGCCGAAGCGGGTGATCAAATCTTTCGCGCCTTTGTCGCCGATGCCGGGCGCTCCGGGGATGTTATCGACGCTGTCGCCTTTGAGCGCCAGCAGGTCCGCGACTTGCGCGGGAAGAACGCCCATGTACTTTTGGGTTTCTTCGGCGTCATACCACAGGTCATCTTTCATGGGATTCATCATGCGCACGCTGCTGTTGACCAACTGCAGCATGTCTTTATCGCTCGACACGATGGCGACCTCAATTCCCTGCTCCGCCGCGCGGCAGGAGAGCGTGCCGATCACGTCGTCGGCTTCGAAGCCTTGGTATTCGAGGATGGGAATGCGCATGACTTCGAGGGTTTTGCGAATCCAGGGAACCTGATCGAGCAAATCGGTCGGGGTTTCGGTGCGGTTAGCCTTGTAATCGGCGAACGCTTCGTCGCGGAAGGTGGGGCCGAGGCTCTCGAAAATCGCCACCAGGTAATCGGGTTTGTGCACCGATTGCAGGCGCTTGACCATGTTGTGGAAGATGTAGACGGCCTCGGTTTGAATGCCCGCCGAGGTGCGCATAGGGGGCACGCCGGAGCGCGCGCGCGCATGGTAGGCGCGGAAGATGAAGCCGAAGGAATCGATCAAGAAGAGGCGCGGCACTGCAACCATAGTAAGGGTTGCTCTTGGCCCCGATCCAGCGCTAAAGCAACCGCATGACCGGCCGTCCCGCAGCGGCGATCGACGTGGGCGCGTAGGGGAAGCCACGGAGAAGTCTTGCTGACGAGCACGGACTTGGCTTGCACAGACCGATCGCGGGAAGCCTAACTTACCTGCCCGCTTAACCAGCGTTTCGCCAGCGCGGCCGCGTCATCCTGGTGCGGATTGACGGTTTCGCGGGCCGTCACTTCGCCGTTCATGGAGAACACGGCGCTGATTCCTTCGGCAGTGGGCGCGAGCTGCAGGCGCTTCTCTTTGGCGTCCAGGCGCAGCGTTTCGCCGAGCCAGGTGAACTGGACGAGGACGCGCTGGCCGTGGCCGATGGCGCGGCACTGCGTTAGCAACTCTGAAGTGAAGGGCGAATTTTTCAGAGCTTCGGCGTGGGGGGCGCGCTCGAGCGCGGCTGTGCGCTCCGCCTCGCGGCGCTGCTGCTCGCGCTTGACCTTTTCGGGATCGCGCTCGTCTTGCTTCTCCAGGGCCTTGAGATTGTTTTCGAGATTATCCAGGTAGCTCATTTTCTTTGACGCCTGTTGTTATGTTAGCGGAGGCGAGAGCCCGGACCGCGGAGGGAGCGCCGCCAGTCACGATGCGGCGGCGGACACCTATTCGCCGGTCCAGTTCGAGTTGAAGTTGACGGAAGGCGGCCGTTGCTAAAATATCGGAAAGCCTGAGCATGGTACGCTGGACCGGAAGAAATTTAATGAAGCAGGCTTACACTTCATGTTGATTCAATTCGTCAACCCGCTGAACTCGTCGCCGTTGGCGTTTCCTATTCTCGAATGCATTCATATTGTCGGGTTCGCGCTGTCGATCGGAACCATCGCGATCGTCGATTTCCGGCTGCTGGATATCGGCATGCGGCGGCAAACGCCGGCCCAGTTGGCTAAAGACACCGCCGTGTGGACGCTGGTGGGACTGGGCATCATGCTTCTTTCAGGGATGGCACTGTATTCTTCAGATCCCGACATGTATTACTTGAACTACGCGTTTCTGGGGAAGATGCTGTTTTTGATTCTGGCGATCACTTTTAACTACACGATTCATCGCAAGGTGGTTGCGTCGGGGGCTTCGCCTGGCAAAACTAAGCTCGTAGCCTGGATATCGATTGTGTTGTGGATGGGCGTGGTGTTCGGCGGAATCTTTATCGGCTTTTTGAACCCCACTCTCGATCTCAAGAAAGTTTGACGCCATGCTGCTGTCGTTTGCCCAGTTCATTCAAAGTACGGCGTTTTTCACGGAGCTGCGCGGGTCGGGCTACGTTTATCCGGTGATTCTGTCGCTGCATATGGTGGCCATCGCGCTGTTCGGCGGGATGATTCTGATGACGGACCTGCGGCTGCTGGGCTGGGCCATGCGCGGCTACCCGGTGGCGGACGTGATCGATCAATTCCGCGCGCCGAAACGGGTGGGGTTCGTGGCGATGATTACGCTGGGCGTTCATCTGGCTTGCTGCAAGGCCGAGGAATATTATTACAACGACTGGTTTCGCCTGAAGATGGCGCTGCTGGTTGTGGTAGCGCTGCACGCCGCGATCTTTCGCAGACGCGTGTATAGCCGGGCGGCGGAACTGGATCGCGTGTCGCCTTTGCCCGCGGAGGCCAAGATGGCGGCCGTTATTTCGCTGGCGTTGTGGATCGGAATCGCTTGCGCCGGACGCGGGATCGGTTACATAGAGCCGCCGCTCGATAAGATTCATGCTGGATTGCTGCCGTCGCAGGCGGCGGTCCTCGCGGTGCACCGTCATTAGGAGAAAATGCATGCTGGCTTACGATCCATCCACGAATCCGCTGAACAATAACGACTGGGCTTTCCCGCTGCTCGAAATTATTCACATCGCGGGGTTTGCTTTTTCGATCGGCACGATCGCCCTTGTGGATTTGCGGCTGCTGGGCATCGGCTTGCGGAATCAGTCTTCGGCGCAACTCCTGAAAGACACCATGCCGTGGACGCTGGCGGGGCTGGCGGCGATGCTGATGACGGGACCCCTGATTTTTTCGTCGGACCCGAACATGTACCTTCACAACGAGTCGTTCCGCTTCAAGATGGGCGCGCTGTTGATCGCGATTTTGTACAACTACACCATTCACCGCAAGGTGGCGAAGTCGAATCCTTCGGGCACGCTGGGCGTGGTGGTGGGCAGCGTATCGCTGCTGCTATGGGTATCGGTAGTATTCGCGGGCTTGTTTATCGCGTTCGTCTAAAGGGCCGCTTATGACTCTTCTTGCGATTTTTCAGTGGCTGCAGAGCACGAAGGTGGCGACCGCATTGCGCGAGTCATCGTTCGTTTACCCAATCGTGATGGCCACTCATCTCACCGGGATGGCGCTGTTCGGGGGCATGATCTTAATCACGGACATGCGCCTGCTGGGGCTGGTGATGCGGGGATCGACAGTAACGGACGTGGTGGGCGGGCTGCGGCCGTGGAAACATCTGGGGCTAGTGGTCACGGCCACCTGCGGCATCTTCCTGGCCCTATCGAAAGCCGAGTTTTACTATCACAACCCGTTTTTCTGGTGCAAACTTTTGCTGCTTCTGCTGGTGATCGTTCATGCGCTGGTGTTCCGCAACAGTGTTTACCGCAACACGGCGGCGATCGATCGCGCTCCGGCGATTCCCACCAACGCGAAGGTGGCGGCGTGCCTGTCGCTGGCGTTATGGTTAGGGATTGTTTCCTTCGGACGCTTGATCGGCTACTACGAGATCAGGCCCTGAGACCACGCAGCGCCAGGTTTCTAAAGTCACTACCAAAGTGGTAGCCAGGGTAATTGCTCCGAGCACCACATGGGAGACCGCAAATACGAGCGCGGCGGTCTTATTGGTTTTGGCGGAACCCATTGAGATCACGGTGAGACCCAGGAAAATCTGCACGAAGATGACTACGCCCAAGGTGATGGCGGCGGGGCGGAGCGTGGGATGCTCCTGCATCATGGTGACGCACACTACCAGGACGAGGATGAAGATCGCCACGATCAGCGCGCCAATGATGTGCGTCATCACGCCGATGAAGTCGTAGCGGAATAGCGCGCCCAGGGCGACTTGAATCACAACCAGGATCAGGGTATTGCGGGCGACGCCGCGCAGCGGGGGCCAACCTTTGTCCGGCAAACAGACGGGCGGGTGCTGCCAACTTTTGGATGTCCCGACGGCTATCGCGACTACCAACGCGAGCAAGAGCGGAGCCAGAAAAGCGTGCAGCATGCTGGCCAACGGCGATGCCGTCCGCGACATCTCGCCGAGGCCGGCATCCGCTACCACGCCCGAGAGAACAACCCAACCCAAGCGGCGCAACCAGGTGCGCATCTCCGCCGCCGTAAGCCAGATTGCCAAGCCCATGACGAGTACGGCGACGGCGCTGGCGACGATGCGGTGAGGGCCTACTGGAGTCCCTTCCTCGCCCGCGGCGATGGCACCGGTCACCTCCAGGTAGACGAACCCCGCCGCCACCAGCCAAGCATAGAGGTGCAACCCAAGGTTTCTCATCCTGTGACTCCGGTTTAGTGTAGCGCGAACCCGGCTTCGTGCCAAATGGACACAGGCAGACCGGAATAGTGTGTCTTTTTTGACACGGTTACGCGCCTGCAAGTCTTTCTTTTTCTATGATGTAACCTTGTCGGCACATTCGTGCGTTTGCTATTATGAGTTACAAGCGCGCGAGTGGAGGCAATATTTGCAGTTTGAAAAAACCGTAAGCCGGCCCACCGAGGCCTGTGGAGTGGGACTGCATTCGGGCGTACCCGTGCGCATTCGGATCCTTCCGGCGCCACCCTCGACGGGGATTGTTTTCGTCCGCACGGATCTTGAGGGCTTCACCATTCCGGCGAGCTGGCGTTACGTGCAGAAGGTCAGCTACGCCACCAGCCT
>JALYIB010000151.1 GCA_030775965.1 Acidobacteriota bacterium
GCGCCTGAGGAAAAAGCACGCGGAATCACGATTGCGGCGGCGCACGTCGAATACGAAACGGCCAAGCGGCATTACGCGCACGTCGATTGCCCGGGCCACGCGGATTACATCAAGAACATGATCACGGGCGCGGCGCAGATGGATGGGGCTATCTTAGTGGTCGCCGCGACGGACGGTCCCATGCCGCAGACGCGCGAGCATATTCTGCTGGCTCGGCAGGTGGGCGTGCCTTACATTGTGGTCGCGCTCAATAAAGTCGACATGGTGGATGATCCGGAGTTGCTGGAACTGGTGGAGCTGGAAGTTCGCGAGCTGCTGACTAGCTACGGATTCCCGGGCAACGATTTGCCGGTCGTGAAGGTCAGTGCGTTGGGCGCTCTGAACGGCGAAGACAAGTGGGAAAAGACGGTTGATGAGTTGATGGAAGCGGTCGACAAGTACGTTCCGATGCCGGAACGTGTGATCGATCGTCCGTTCCTGATGCCGATCGAAGACATTTTCTCCATTCAAGGTCGCGGCACTGTGGTGACGGGGCGTATCGAGCAGGGGATTTGCAAGGTCGGCGAGGAAATGGAGATCGTGGGTTTCCGCGATACTCGCAAGACTGTGGTCACCGGCGTCGAGATGTTCAAGAAGCTGCTGGACGAGGGGCGGGCGGGCGACAACGTCGGATTGCTGTTGCGCGGTATTGAAAAAGACGACGTGGAGCGTGGGCAGGTCATCGCGAAGCCGGGGTCGATCAAGCCGCACAAGAAGTTCAAGGGCGAAGTTTACGTATTGAGCAAGGACGAGGGCGGACGGCACACGCCGTTCTTCAAGGGCTACCGGCCACAGTTCTACTTCCGCACTACGGACGTGACTGGCGTGGCGCAGTTGCCTGCCGGGATGGAGATGGTGATGCCGGGGGATAACGTGCAGCTGGAAATTGAGCTGATCACGCCCATCGCCATGGATAAAGGTCTGCGGTTCGCGATCCGCGAGGGCGGACGAACGGTGGGCGCGGGCACGGTCAGCGAGATTTTGGAATAGGGGTTAAGCAATATGGCGCGCGAAAATATCACATTTCAATGCACCGAGTGCAAGCGTAAAAACTACACCGGCATGAAGAACAAAAAGACGTCCACGGAACGGCTGGAGATGAAGAAATTCTGTCCCTTCTGCCGCAAGCACCATCCGCACAAGGAGATTAAGTAGCCAGGCCGGCAAGTGTACGCCAAGTGTTACACTGGGGTGCTGGCCCGTGGCCACTATTGCAGGGGCATAGGCTAATGGTAAACCAGCGGTCTCCAAAACCGCCTTTGGGGGTTCAAGTCCCTCTGCCCCTGCCATGCTTTCCAGACGGGGATTGTTGTTCATAGGACGAATTAAAAATGGCTGAATCACAAAGCATCGCAACCAAGGCCGCGGGCTGGCCCGCGCGCACCAAGGATTATTTCGAGGAGCTACAGCTCGAGATGAAGCGCGTCACCTGGCCCAGTTGGAAGCAGGTGCGGGCCACCACCGGAGTGGTGATCTTCGCGGTGTTCGCGTTCGCGGCCTATTTCGCGGTGGTGGACACGCTGGTCGGCCGCTTTATCCAGAAGTTATTCGATACGTTTACCAAGTAAAGGCCGGCCATTATGTCCGCTGACATGCCCGAAGATAACTTTCCTGAAGAAAACCAGACCGAATCGGCCGCCGCGGAAGAACCGGCGCAGGCCGCCGCCGTTGCCGTCGAAGAAGGCCCGCCTAAGCTGTGGTACATCATCCACACTTATTCGGGGTTCGAACAGAAGGTAGCTGACTCGCTGCGCAGCCGCGCGGAAGCTTTTGGATTCGATCACCAGATCGGGCAGTTGCTGATCCCTACCGAAGAAGTAGTGGAACTGCGCAACGGAAAGAAAGTGACCAGCAAGCGGATGCTGTATCCGGGCTATGTGCTGGTGGAAATGGAAATGAACGACGAGCTGTGGCACGCGGTCAAGGCCACGCCGCGCGTTACCGGGTTTGTGGGCGGCGGCGAAAAGCCGGTGCCGCTGACCGCCGACGAAGTGAATTCGGTGCTCTACCGGCAAGCCACTTCGGCGGAGCGGCCGCGGCCCAAGCTCAGCTTCGAGAAAAACGAAAACGTGCGCATCATCGAAGGGCCGTT
>JALYIB010000152.1 GCA_030775965.1 Acidobacteriota bacterium
TAGTAGCGCGGCAGCTGGGCGGATTCCATGGTTGCCCAGGCTTTGGGGCTTACCGAGAGGAACGCCAGGCCGGGGGGGAGCATGAAGGCTTTTTGCGATCCGCCGATTACGAAGTCCAGACCCCAACTATCTATCGCCAGCGGCATGGTGCCGATGCCGGTGATGGCGTCGACGATGAAGAGTGCCGGAGTGGGCTTCACGATTTCGCCCATGGCGCGGACATCGTGGGCGGCGCCCGTGGAGCTTTCCGACGCTTGCACGAACACTGCTTTCACGTCGGGATTGGCGGCCAGGGCTTTCTGGAGCGTGGCGGGTTCGACCACAGATCCATAGGGCGCGCTGAGGACTAGCGGGTTCAGATTGTAGGCCTGGGTGAGTTCCACCCAACGTTCGCCGAATTTGCCGGCGCTACAGACGATGACACGGTCCGCGGGCGAGAGGCAGTTGGCGATGGACGCTTCCATGGCGCCGGTGCCGGAGGAGGCCAGGATCAGGACGTCGTTGACGGTGCCTAAAACTACTTTTAGATCGGCCAGCACCGAGAGATAGAGGTCGCGGAAATCCTGGGTGCGGTGGTGGATTTCGGCGCCCATCATGGCCTGCAATGCTTTGGGATAGAGCGGGGTGGGTCCCGGCGTCAGGAGGCGTTGTTTCTGGATGGGCATGAGCTGAAATTCCAGAATAGCGCGGTTTTATTGGGCGGGATTCCGGCGCTGGCCCAGCCTGGGAAAATAAAGCGTGGGCACTCGTGAGATCGTGGGGGCTTTCGTGGGGGCGCTTGGATGCTACGGATGCTGGCGCGGGCTGGCACGACTGGTCGCGGGGCGCGGGCGAATGCTGCGCTACTGGTGGCCGACGGCGATGCTGGCGTGGAGCTGGTTCATGTTGTGGGCCACGGCGTTTCCGGCAGCGAGCAGTTGGCTGGGCTATGTGCGCGATCCTCTGCTGATTGCTTTTTTCGGAGTGAATCTGCCGCAGGCGGTGGTGGGCAACGGACTGCTGGGGGTGTTGATCGAGGCGCCCGGAATCGTGAAGGGAAGCGTGGCTAGCGCGGCGGTGTGGGCGCTGTGGTACGGGGTCATTCGGACTTGGGAAGCGCGCGCCGCGAAGAGGCCCGTGGTGGGGTTAGGGATCGGCACGCTAGAGTAGAGTGATGAGATTTAGCTTGCTGCTGACGGCTCTCGCATGGCCCTTGTGGGCGCAATCGCCGGGGATTCCGGGAGTGGTGGCGCCGGGGGCGGAGCCGGAGCTGGTGAAAGACGGGTTCCTGTTCACGGAGGGTCCGGTGGGCACGCCCGATGGCGGGTTGTACTTCACCGACCTGCGCGCCAACAAGATTTACAAGATCGATCCCGAGGGCAAGATCACCACGGTTCGCATGAACACGGGAGGCGCGAACGGCCTGGCGTTGAATGGCGGCGAATTGTATGCGGCCGAGGGCACCGCCAAGCTGATCAGCCGCGGGAATCAGAACGGGCGGAACACCACGGTGATCGATACCAGCAACGCGCCGTTGCTGGCGGCTCCAAACGATCTTATTTTCGACATCAGGGGCGGGATCTATTTCACCGATCCGGGCGACACGCCGCTGTTTCCCAAGGATCCCGGCCAATTCGGCAAAGTGTACTACGTGGCCACCGCGGTGGGGATACCGCCGTACGCGATCGATGACACGATATCGCGTCCCAACGGTCTTACGCTGACCCTGGACGGCAGGTATTTGCTGGTGGACGATACGCTGGGCGACACCATCTGGGCCTTCGATATCCAGCCCAAGGGGAAGAGTAAGGGCATTAAGAAAACGGCATTCGCCAAGATCACTCTGTTGACGAAGGGCGAGAGCCTGGCGGACGGCATGGCGATTGACCGCGAGGGCCGGGTTTATGTGACTACCGGCGCGGGGATTCAGGTGTTCGATAAGAAGGGCAAGTTTTTGGGGAACATCAAGGTGCCGAAGCAGCCTTCGAACGTGGCGTTCTCGGGGCCGGATAAGAAGACGCTTTACATAACCGCGCGCGACAGTGTTTATAAGTTGAAGATGCTTTCGCAGGGGCCGGAGCGGCAGGGAAAGTAGCGACTGATTGGGTTGAAGGTTCGTTCAGCGACCGGGAATCGCTCCCTCGGTTGGGTTATCTTACAAGATGCCCTCGGCTTGACCGGGCTGAATGGGTGGCGTGTACTAAGCTTATATTCGATGGCACTTATCGAACAAATCCAGAAAGACATGACGGCGGCGATGAAGGGGCGCGAGGAGGCGCGGCTGGATGCGATCCGCATGATCAAGGCTGCTCTGCAGCGCTATACGATCGACACCGGGAAGCCGCTCGACGAGGCGGCGGAGCTGCAGATTCTGAATACGCTGGTGAAGCAGCGGCGGGAGTCGGCTGACATGTTCCGCAAAGGCAACCGGCCGGAACTGGCGGATAAAGAAGAAGCGGAGTTGACGCTGATTGAATCGTACATGCCGTCGGCGCCGAGCGAGGCTGAGATCGACGCGGCCCTGGCTGCGGCGATGGCCGAAACCGGGGTCACGTCGCTCAAGCAGATGGGCGTGGTGATGAAAGCGGCGCAGGCGAAGCTGGCCGGCAAGCGCGTCGACGGCAAGGCGCTCAGTGAACGCGTGCGTTCGAAGCTGAGTTAGTTTTAACGCTCGCCGAAGTGATAGCCCACGGCGAGGGTGGCTTCCGGCACCAGATCGCTGCCGAACTGGTTCGTGAAGTTGGGCACGTAGTGCAGATCGAATTGCGGGCGGACGAAGAAGTGATTCGTGAGCGCGATCTGCACGCCGGCTCCAAAGTGGACCTGGAAGTGGGTGGCGCTGCCGTAGGGCGAAGTTGAAGTGGTGCAGGCGGCGGTGCCGATGCAGCTCGTCTGCGTGACAACGAAACCGGTGCGGGCGGTGCCGATGCCGCCTTGCAACTGCACGATTGCGCGCTTGGTAATCAGCGGTTCATAGATCCCGTTTACATCGATGAAGGACTGGCGGTATTTGAGCAGGCTGTAGTCCTGATGCACCGGCTGGAAGTTGATTTCCGCGCCGACACCGAGATGCTGACGGAACATGATGTCGCCTCCGAATCCGAGGAAGAAACCGTCTAGCTTGGGCGTGAGCTCGCAGGTGGATGAGAGGGGGGCACCGCAGGAGGCGCCGGTGCTGTTGTCGATGCCCTGGCCGGTGGCGGAATCCCAGGCAGCGCCGAAGTTCACGTTTACATCGAGGGCCGCCTGCGCGTGCGCAAAAGCGGGAAGGAGAAGCAGGGGAAGCAAACCCAGTTTATTCATCATAAATTCTACGACGCCGCTACGGGGGCGGACGTTTCGCGATTTAACCCTGGAATTTATCGCGGCACTGGGTGGAGCAGAAGTACACGGTTTGGCCGCCCACGGATTTCTGGAAGGCAGTGGCGGTGGAGATAAAGGTTCCGCACACGGGATCTTTTTTGAGTTCGCCGACGGAGGGGGGAGAAGGAGGGCGGGAACCCGGGGCTCCCGCCTGCGGAGAGGAACTGCTGGACAATCCACTAACAGCTTTGGAGATAATTCCCAGTACCGATCGTAGCACGCTGATGGCGACCAGGAAAACGATCAGATACAGGAAAGCTCGGAACATCTACCAAACTTACTGCTTTTTCTTCTGCTGCGCCGGGGCGGCTTTAAAATTGGTCTGCACGGCGGCGCCCATGCTGGCCATCATGGCTTTGGCGGTTTCGGCGTTAGGGCCGTTGGGAGTCAGATCGAGATATTTCTGGAAGGCCTCGGCGGTGCCCGGGGGCGCTACTGTTTTGCCGTTTTCAATGGTGGCTTTGCCGATCAGCGAGAGGCCGTACTGGAAGTAGGCTTCGGCGTAATTGGGATCTAAATCGATGGCCTTTTTGAAGGCGGCGGCGGCGGGGTCGAGGTTGCCGGTGTTGACGTAGACGGCTCCGAGGTTGTAGTAGAACTTGCCGGCGCCGGTGGGATCGATCTGCGCGGCTTTGGTGAGCTCGGCCTGCGCTTCGTCGAACTTCTTCTGTTGGCCGAGCACCAGGGCGTAATTATTATGGTAGGCGGCATCGTTAGGGCTGATGGCGATGGCCTTCTGGTAGGCGTCGGCGGCTTTGACCAAGTCGGCATCCTTGGTGGCGGGAGCGGCTTTGGCGCGGCTCACGTAGGAATCCGCCAAGTTGCCCCAGACCACGTGCTGGCTGGCATCCACTTCGCTGGCTTTGGTGAAGCCGTCGATGGCGGCGTCCCATTGATTAGCGGCAGCCGCGGTTTTGCCAGCGTTAAAGGCGTCGTTGAGGGCCTTGTTCTTGGCCATGGCGGCGACCTGTTCTTTGTTTTTCTTTTCGTTCTCCGCCTTCTCGGCGGCGGAGAGTGCGCGTCCGCTCTCGTCTACCGCGGGCGGGCCGGCGGCGGCGGCGCTTAGATCGAAGCTGATATCGGCGGTTTCGCCCACCTTCGTGCGTACGCCGTTGCGCGCGTCTTTTTCCTGGCCATCGACCAGCACCGAGATCTTATAATTCCCGAGCGGCAGGCCTCCGTAGAAGTAGTGGCCTTTCTTATCGGTTTTGACGGCGTAATTGCCTTTGACGTCCTGACGCTCCAGCTTGACCTGGGCGCCTACGAGCGGCTTGCCGTCGGCGCTCTTTACGGTGCCTTCAAAGGCGCCGGTTTGCCCCCAGCCGGTGACGGCAAAAATGAGGCCAAGCGGCAGAATCGATAGGGACTTTCGAAGTAATGACATGACCAAACATACCTCCCGAGCTTCTGGTGAATGGTTTCCATCGTCCAGGATACTACAGGGTCTTCGATTCGCCTACTGCCGGGAGACTCTTGAGGCTTGTAAAATAGACGCACCCTATAGGCCAAATGGCACATCCAACAACTTGAACTTAGGTTCCTATAGACTGGATTCAAAGGGTGATCGTGGAACGCGTATGCGAGGAAATGTTTTAATCCTGGCGGGGTTGCTATTGGCCGGTAATGTGGCGGCGCGGGCGGAATCCGTGGCGTGGATGCGGGCGCATGAACTTTATCAGCGTACCGATTATGCCGGGTCGCTCGAAGTGTTGGGGGGCAGCAAGGTGCAGGATGGGCCGGTTTTACTGCTGATGGGGCAGGATTATTTTATGTTGGCCCAATATAAGAAGGCCAGTGAAATTCTGGAGAGAGCGGCGGCCTTGGCTCCGCAAAACGCCGGGTGCTTTTTGTGGCTGGGGCGGGCTTATGGACGGCGGGCGGAGATGGCGAATCCGTTTACAGCCGCGGGGTACGCAGCGAAGGCGCGGCAGATGTTTGAGCGATCGGTGGCGCTGGACCCGGATAATCGGGAGGCTGTGGGCGATTTGTTTGACTATTATTTGGGCGCTCCCGGGTTTTTGGGAGGCGGAGCCAATAAGGCCGCGGGGCTGGCGCAGCAAGTGGCGCTGCGCGACCCGGCGGAGGGCCAGTATTATCAGGCGCGCTTGGATGAACACCGCAAGGAATACGATTCGGCGGAACAGCATCTGCGGAAGGCGCTGGAGCTGGCCCCGCGGCAGGTGGGGCGGCTGATGGCGCTGGCGAAATATCTTTCGGCGCGTGGACGCATGAAGGAAAGCGACGCGCTGTTCGAGCAGGCCGAGCGGATTGCTCCGGAAGATCCGCGGGTGATTTACGAGCGGGCTTGGGCGTATGTGCAGAGCGGGCGCAACCTGGAAGAGGCACGGCGGCTACTGCGGCGGTACTTGCAGGCGCCGGTTACGCCGAGCGATCCGCCGAAGTCAGAAGCCGAGTCCATGCTGCGGAAGATCGGGGCTTGATGTTCACTGGCGAGGCGCTGCGGTTTAGCTTTCAGGCGCTTCAGGCCAACAAATTCCGCACGTTTCTGACGGCGCTGGGCTTGGTGATCGGCAATGCGTCGGTGATTCTGGTGGTGACCATTTCGCTCACCAGCCGGGATTACATTCTGGACCAGATTCAGCGCATCGGGTCGAACCTGATTTACGCGCAGTACGAGAACGGCAATAATCTGGCGGGATCGGCGGCGGCGGCGGATTACCTCAAAATCGCCGATGTGGAGGCGGTGCGGGAGCAACTAGGATCGCGGATTGTGGCGGCGACGGGCGTGATGAATAGCTTCGACCGCATTCGCATTCAGACGGGCGAGGAGGATGTGGCGATTATTGGGTCAGACCAATATTACCCCGAGGTACGGAATCTGGATTTGCTGGCCGGGAGGTTCTTAGACGATGCGGACGTGAATCAGCGGCACCGCGTGGCGTTGCTGATGGAGCGGCTGGCGCGGCGGCTGTTTGGGAGCCAGAGTGCGGCGGTGGGGCAGACGGTGAAGCTGCACGGCTTGCAGTTCACGGTGATCGGGACGTTCAAAGAGAAGACGGAGAGTTTTGGGCTGTCGGAGCTGTCGGGCGAGAACGTATTGATTCCGATTACGGTGCTGCGGTATTTTGCGCCGATCGAACGGATTGACCCTTTATATGTGCAGGCGCGGAGCGCGGGCGACGTATTGCCGCTGACGGACGCGGTGAAGTCGGTTCTGGAGTCGCGGCATCGTGTGGGAGCCAAATACCGGGTCGATAATTTAGCGGCGATTCTGGATGCGGCGGGGCGAATCGCGAATGTGCTGACGGTGGTGTTGATTTTGGTTTCGGCGTTGGCGCTGGTCATCTCCGGGATCGGCATCATGAACATCATGCTGGTGACGGTGACGGAGCGGACGCGCGAGATCGGGCTGCGCATGGCGGTGGGGGCGGCGCGGCGGGATGTGCTGGAGCAGTTTCTGGCGGAGGCTGTGATCATCAGCATGGCGGGCGGGGTGATGGGGATTTTGATTGGCGTGGCGATTCCGTTGAGTGTGCGGTTTTTCACGGACGACTTCGCGGTGCCGATTTCGCCGCTATCGATTGCGGTGGCATTCACGGTCTCGCTGATTGTGGGGCTAGCGTTTGGGCTGTTGCCGGCCAATCGTGCTTCCCGGTTGAATCCGACGGAAGCGCTGCGCTACGAATAGTAGCTCGCGGCTTACACTGAGGAGGTATGAAACTCTCCTCAGTGGCGCTCTTTTTGGGGCTGTGCTCATCGGCCGTATCCTTATTCGGAGAAGTTCGGGTTTTGACTTTACGGCAGGCGCTGGATCTGGCGCTGACGCAGAATCCGGATCTGCTGCTGGCGCGGCTGGATCAGCAGAAGGCGCGCTATCAGGTGACGGTGACGCGCGATCCTTTCTCTCCCAAAGTTTTCGCGGGCAGCGGGGCGGCGTGGAGCACGGGGTTCCCCAGCAGCATCGAGGGCAGCGCGCCGTCGATCGTGACCGTGAAGACGCAGATGGCGATTTTCAATCGGCCGCAGAGCTATCTGGTGGCGCAGGCCAACGAGGAGGAGCGAGGGGCGGGAGTGGACGTGGCGCGGCGCCAGGAGGAAGTGATGTATCGCGTGGCGTCCTTGTACCTGGACGCGGAGCAGGCGGCGCGGAGCCTGGAAGTGGCGCGACGGCAGGCCGATAACTTGACGCGGGTGCGCGAGCTGATGGAGCAGCGCGTTGCCGAGGGGCGCGAGTTAGCCATCGAAGCGAAGAAGGCCAAGCTGGCGGTGCTACGGGCGGGGCAGCGCGTGGATAATTTATCCATGGATTTGACGACGGCGGAGAGTTCGCTGGCGCAGGCGCTGGGGTTCGGGGCAGACGACCGGGCGCGAGTGGCTACGGAGGAACGCGCGGCGCTGGCGATGCCCGGGCCGGAGGAGGCGTCGATTGCGAAGGCGCTCGAAGGCAGCAATGAGTTGAAGCGCCTGGAATCGAATATGCAGGCGAAGATGCTGGAGATCAAAAGCTATCGCGCGGAGCGGCTGCCCAAGGTGAACCTGGTGGCGCAGTATTCGTTGTTCGCGAAATACACTTACCAGGATTATTTCGCGAAGTTCCAGCGCAATAATGCGCAGTTAGGGGCGTCGATCGAGATTCCGCTGCTGGTGGGGCGGGCGGGGCAGGCGCAATCGCTACAGGCGGAGCAGGACATCGCTAAATTACGGATCGAAGTGGGGCGGACGCGGGCGCGGATTACTGGGGATTTAAGGGTGGCTTATCAAAACTTGACGAGGGCTGAGGCGGGCCGGGACGTGGCGCGGGCGGATCTGGATTTGACACGGGAGGAGCTTACCATCGATCTGGCGCAAATGGATGAGGGGCGGCTGCCGCTGGCTACGGTGGAGGCGTTAAGGGCCACGGAGAATGAGAAGTGGGTGGCCTATTATGAGGCTCAGCATACGGCGGAGGTGGCGAGGCTGAATGTGTTG
>JALYIB010000153.1 GCA_030775965.1 Acidobacteriota bacterium
GACTAGGCGTAATGTGTTGCGGTTCGCCGCCGGTCTTCCCGTGGCGTGCGCGGCGCTGCCGGCGTGGGCGTTCGCTTCCAAGGAATTCTGGGAGGCGAAGCCGCCCAGCGAGTGGACTTCAAGTGAGATTGACCGGCTGCTGACCAAGTCGCCGTGGGCGAAAGACGCTTCGGCGATGAGCAGCGGGCAGGGGCTGGGCAACGGGAGCGGCCGTTCGCGCAGTGGCGGCATTGGCTTTCCGGGTGGCGGCGGCGGGATTGGTTTTCCTGGCGGCGGCGTGGGCTTTCCGGGCGGCGGCCGGCAGGGCGGGGGCTATCCTGGCGGCGGCGACGACGGCGGCGGGCGCGAACGGATGATGGCCACGGTGCGCTGGGAATCCGCGCTGCCCATTCAAGAAGCGCTGCGTATTGGCGCCAGCGACGAAAAACCTAATGCGGATTTCGAGAAATATTACGTGATCGCTTTAATTGTCGACTTGCCGGCGAACGGCGAGCGGCGACGGCCCAACGCCGCTTCCGATGACGACGATGACAGCGGTACGCGGGCGGATCGGCGCTTGCAGGAACTGAAGGAATCGGCGAGGCTGGAGCGCAAGGACGGTCCTATCAGTCTTGAAAAAGTCGAGGAAGGATCGCGCGTGGGGAGCCGCGGGCCGGGCGTTTATTTCTACTTCGACCGCAAGGCCGATGTCTCGATGGACGATAAGTTCGTCAACTTCAGCACCAAGCTGGGGCGCATGGAAATTAAAGCCAAGTTCACCATGAAAGAGATGTCGTATCACGGTAAATTGGCGGTGTGATTACGTTCGCCTCCCCAGCAGAAATTGCTGGCGCTCGAACAGGGGACTTCAATCGGAAATCGGGCCGTCGCCGGCCGAGAGCGCGGCGATGATGGCTTCGCGGGTGCGGTCCGCGGTTTGGATGGCGGAATCGAGCGACACGCGGTAGACGATCATGCCGATGAGTGCCTCGATCGCCAGCACCGCGAACAGGGCGGTCTGGCTGGTGAAGGCATAGCGCGCCAAATAGGCCAGCAGCACCGGTAAGAACACTACTGGGTAAATCGCCAACAGCGTGGCTTGCAGGCGTCCGGCGGCTCCGGTGCGGAAAGAATAGGCGGGATTCACGGCGTGGGCGTGGCGAACGGAAAGCAGGTTACCGGCGCTGAAGAGGAAAATCATGACGACCGCGGCCACGCCGTAAGCTTCGCTCAGGCGGCGAAAGCCGAGCGGCATGCGCAGCAGCACGCACACCGCCGTCACCATTCCGATCTCCAGCAGCAAAAAGAAAAAACCGGTTAGGTTTTTACCGATCATTACGCGCCGGAACGACACGGGAGCCAGAAAGTAGAATTGCGCGGCGCAGCGGTCAAAACCGAAAGCGTTCCAAAAGCACACGTCGCTCATCAGCATGAGCGAATACACGCAGACCACGGTGAGATAGTTCCGCACGAAGAATTGTCCCAGCGGGCCGCGGGGCACGAACACCATGGGCAGCCACAGCACGAGTCCGAAGGTGAAGCCCATGAGGAACACCAAGCGGAAGCGCGGCGACCGGATCAGGAAACGGAATTCCTTTTCGATCAATGCGCCTAGCGGGTCCTTGAAAAGCGCGGATGGCAGGCGGTAGAACCATTCGATCCACCAGGAGCGGGGGCTGGGTTGGGAGCTGCCGGCATTGGCGGCGTCGGCATCGAAGGCCAGCGTGCGCGAGAATTGCCAGCGGCTGAAGACAAGGGCGCCCACGGTCCAGGCGGCGAGTACGGCTAGCGAAGGCAATAGGCGGATTCCCAGAATCAGGTTCGCCGATGCGGTCCACGGCCAGCCTTCCCAAACGTCGCGCGCGACCAACAGATGCAATTGCGGGCTGACCACGCCGCGGCGCGCCAGCAACAATTGCGGGAGCGCGGCGGCCATGATCAGGAAGAAAAACACCAACTCGCGAATACGCTTGCGGGCCAGCAAGCGAGCCGGGGCGTCGCGCAGTCCCACGGCGGCGATCAGGTTGAAAGTGAGGTAAACCGCAGTCGAAAACAGACTCCATTTGCCGAGCGCGGGGTTGAGCAGCGCGCCGATGGCGATGCCGGTCAGCAGCAGCACCATCTCAATCCCGGCGGTAGTGCGCAACAGGACTTCGATGGAAAAGAGCTGGCTGTCGGGAATGGGGTAGGCGCGGAGCTTGCGCAGGTCGAGCGAGGAGCCGGTGGTGGCCAGCATCAACGGCACCACCTGCCAGTACAGAAACATCAGCAGCAGGCCGCCGGGCAGGGCGATGCGAATGGTGGAGATCTGCGCGGGGTTGCTGAACACGCGCAGCATGACGATGGCGAAGGCGGACCAAAGGCCGTACCAAATGAAGCCGACCACAGCGGACCAGGCGACGCCGCGGCGCGGATAGAAATGCGAGAGGGTCCGCCACTGCGCCCAGAAGATGGCACCGATTTGCGTCATGGCGTTTCGGGGGGCTACAGCCAATCGAGCGTCTCGGCCGCGTGTTCCATGCCCAGCGCGCGCACGAAGGCGTCTTCAAGAGTTTCAGCGGCGCCGCGCATTTCCGACAGGGGGCCTTCGGCGATCAGTTTGCCTGCATGGATGATGCCGACGCGCTCGCACAGGCGCTCGACGACTTCGAGGACGTGCGAGGTGAGAAAGATGGTGGCGCCGCGGCGGACTTGATCGAGCAGGATATCTTTCATCAGGCGCGCGCCGACGGCGTCGACGCCTTCAAAGGGTTCGTCCATGAGGAAGAGCTTGGGGCGATGGATCAGCGCGGCGGCCATGGCTACGCGCTTACGCATGCCTTTGGAGTATTCGGCGATCAGCTTCTTGGGTTGGTAGCCGAGCTCGAACAGATCGAGCAACTCATTGGCGCGGGCGCGGGCCGTTGCGCGGTCGAGTCCATAGATGCGGCCGACAAACTCGATGAACTCGCCGCCGGTCAGGTGGTCGAAGAGCATGGATTCGTCGGGCACCAGTCCGATTTGTTGTTTGATGTCAAGCGAGCGTTCGGGCATGGGCAGGCCGAGGAGTTCGATGGTGCCGGAGGTGGGCGGGGCCAAGCCCATCAGCATTTTGATGGTGGTGGTTTTGCCGGCGCCGTTGGGTCCGAGGAAACCGAAGAAACAGCCTTGCGGGACGGTGAGGGTGAGGCCGTCGACGGCGGCTTTATCGCCGTAGACTTTTCGCAGGTCGCGGAGTTCAATCGCCGGCGGGACCATGTGCCATCTCTATGGTACTAGGACGGCGGGGAGGGGGAAACACTTTAGTGCGGAAGGGGTTGCCACTATCGGACTAAATCGCGGATATCGCTGTTTGCGTCGTAGGAGCATTCGGCGCGTATGTGATCGGTTAACGCATCAAGCTTGATCAACTGCTCAACGGCGCGTTCGCGGCAAAAGGAACATGTGCCCTTTTCGTATAAAGCCCGGAGCATGCGGACTTCCGTATCTTCGGCCGGATGTTGTTTCCAGAATTCCCGCAGATCCGTTCCGAAGGAATGCCGTCCGTCACGATCTTCTTCAGCCTCAAACCAATCGAGAACAATTTCGTGATCTCCGGACTCGAAATTCTTGCTTAACAATGCAATGGATGCTCCGCGCCACGAGACGTTCGACTTCACGAGTCGAAACGCGAGATCTCTCACCGCGGGGTCCGGCATGTGAGCCAGAGCTTGCACGGCAAAAAAACCAACGCGCTTCTTTTCGACAGTGGCGAGAGCAAGCAATGCGTTTGGCGGCAGAGGGAATCGCTTCCGAGTGAATATACGCAGGTGTCTGACTTGATCATCGGAATCGCGTGCCGCGATAAGGCCATGCGCGGCCAAATCCAATTCTTGATCATTTGCTTGTTCGCCCCACTTCCAGAGTAGATACGGCTTATTCGGAGGAATTCTATCAAAGAGTTCTGCGTAGGGTATGTTCGGAAGTCCAGCGTTCCCGCCAGCGAGTTTAGGACTGAGTCGCGATAAAACTTCCTGTACGGTAGAAGGTCGACGAGTTCGTACGTGTAGTCGGCGCGGGTGCCGTCAAGCTGGATGTCGTAAGAATAACAGTGAAGGCATGCGTCGAGGATAATAACGCGGAATTTGCTTACATCGTGGTCGCGGGCGTAAAGAATCGCGCGGCCTAACCCTAAGTGCAAACTCTAGCAGAATTGCTCTTTGTCCAATCGGGAGTTAGTCGATGTTGAGCAGCTTGGCGACGACGTGAGTATCCTGCTCGATTTTCTTCTGCAGCATGGTCACGGCGTAGATCAATTGTTCGGGGCGCGGGGGGCAGCCGGGGACGTAGACGTCGACCGGGATCACCTGGTTGACGGGCACCAGCGCGTAGTTTGAAAACACGCCGGTGGAGGTGGCGCAGGCGCCCATCGAGATCACCCACTTGGGTTCGGGCATCTGTTCGTAGAGGCGGCGGATCACCGGAGCCATTTTGTTGGAGACGCGGCCGGCGATGATCATCAGGTCGGACTGGCGCGGCGAACCACGCATGACTTCGGCGCCGAAGCGCGAAATATCGAAGCGCGAGCCGATCATGGACATCATTTCAATGGCGCAGCAGGCCAGGCCGAAACTCATGGGCCAGATGGCATTCTTGCGGCCCCAGTTGACCACGCTGCCGATGGTGGTCATCACGATCGATTCGCCGAATTCGTCGGCTTCAGGCTCCTGATCGATGCGCGCGAAGAGCTCGGGTGGCTGGCTCAGATGAAATTTTGTGTCGGTCAAGTCCACGAAACCATTGTCTCACGGCTACACTGAAAGTTTCCATGAGCGACGAAAACCTTCTGGCCCGCGCCGCGCAGGCGTATGGAATCGAGCTGCGTTATTACGACACCTGGGGGCGGGCGCATGAGGCTTCGCCAGAAGTTCTGCGCGCGCTGTTGGGGTCCTTGGGATTCGCGGCGGGGAGCGACGAGGAAATCGCGCGCGGATTGGCGGAGCGGGAGGCGGCGGAGCGGCGGCGCGCGATCAACCCCACGCTGGTGGTGCGCGAGGACGCCGATCACCTGCGCGTGCGCATTCCGGCGCGGCGCAACGGCGCGTCGATCAAGCTCGAAATCGAATGGGAAGGCGGCGAGCTGCAGCATCACTGGTTCTGGATGCCGGAACTGGGGACGCTCGAAAGCTACAGCGTGGAGGGCGGGGAATGGCTGACCAAGCGCGTGCCTTTGCCGAGTCCGCTGCGGCTGGGGTATCACCGCGCGCGCCTGATTTGGATGCAGGAGCCGGAACTCGAGACCTTCGCCGAGGCGCGGCTGATCGTTTGCCCGCGGCGCGCGAAAGGGGTGGAGCAGCGCGGGGCGGGGCTGGCGGTGAGTCTGTACGGGCTGCGCTCGGGACGCAATTGGGG
>JALYIB010000154.1 GCA_030775965.1 Acidobacteriota bacterium
ATGTATACACGACGCTCTTCCGGCTGGTCGTGCCCCAAAGACAAACCCAGACCAGGCTCGAAGTCGTTCAATTAAGGAAATAGCCGCTGTGAAGACTCGCGTCGAAAACCGGCTGGGCCAGATTCGCAAGAGCAGAGGCGTGGGCGCGTCCGATCTCGCCCGCCGCGTCCGCGTGAGCCGACAGACAATTTACGCGATCGAAGCCGGCACCTACGTTCCCAACACCGAAGTTGCGTTGAATCTTGCGCGTGAGCTTGAAGTGACTATCGACGAGCTGTTTTCGCTGCAGGAGGGAAGCCTCCAGTCGCCTGAATCTTTGGCGGCGGAGGTGTTGAGCGCTGAAGTGCCAGCCAACGGCCAGCCCGTCCGCATTTGCCAGATCGGAGCCCGCTGGGTCAGCGTGCCCGTCAGCGCCACTCCTTATTACATGCCGGAAGCCGACGGCATTATCAAGAAAACCGGCAGCACGAACCGGCGCGCGGACCTAATGGTGTTTGCAAAAGAGGAGGCCGCGCAGAAACGCCTGGTGCTGGCGGGGTGCGACCCGGCCACCGGTCTTCTTTCCAGCATGGTGGAAAAGATTAGCGGCGTGGAAGTGGTCTCGGCGGCCGCTTCGAGCAAACTCGCGCTCACCTGGCTTAGCGAAGGCAAAGTTCACATTGCCGGATCGCACCTCGAAGATCCGAAAACCGGCGAATTTAATCTGCCTTACATCCGCAAGCAATTTCCCGGCGAAGAGTTTAGCGTCGTCACCTTCGCGCGCTGGGAAGAAGGTTTGGTCCTGGCTGCGGGAAATCCCAAGCGTATCCGCAAGATTGAGGATCTGACCCGGAAGAACGTTAGGTTTATAAATCGCGAACCCGGTTCCGGAAGCCGCGGATTGTTGGATGAACTTTTGCGGAAAGCCGGGATGGAGGCCAGCAAAGTCCCCGGGTACGCCCGCATCGCCTTCGGTCATCTGGCAGCCGCCTATTGCGTTGTTTCCGGCGACGCCGACGTGTGTCTGGCAACCCGTTCCGCCGCGCACACGTTTGGACTGGACTTCATTCCGCTGCGCAGCGAACGCTACGATCTGGTCATGCGCAAGCGGAGCGCCGATCTGCCTGCCGTCAAAGCGTTCCTGGATGTGTTGCAACGCGCAACGTTACGCCGGAAGTTGGAAGTACTCGCCGGGTATGACACTTCGCAAACAGGCGCCTTAGTCGCTTAAGTTTCCCGCGGTGCCGCCCGATTCGCGTCGATCAGACCAGACTTCCTCCGCTCCTTCCGAGGCTAGCGCGGTGAAGGAGCCTGGTTCTAGGCGGTGCGGCCGCCGGAACCAGGCCCCTTCGCAGTTAGTGATGCAGCAGAAACCACGCCACCAGTAAAATTCCGGGAACTCCTAATGCCCACGCAATAATATATCCCATAAGGTAACCTCCGCTTTATCCCATGCACGTGGGGAACCAAAAGCAATCAGGTGAATTCCCTATGGGCGCGGCGTGGCCCCGACGCTTTTGGAGGGCGCGTTTGCGCAAGTTCAAGCCCCAGAGGCAATTCATGCACAATGCATCGCTGCAAGAAACACACTCCGTTTCAATTTTACCGACGCGGCTAGCGGCCCCGCGTGTTAGCATAGCCCCTTGCAACGCTTTTGCTACGGACTGCTTCTCCTAGCAGCCGTCCGCGCCCCAGCCCAGGACCCCTTCGAAATTCACGTCTACGAATACGAAACCCTGAAGCCGCTCCAGTTCACGCTGGAACAACACCTGAATTACTGGGCCATAGGCTCCAAAACATCCGACGGCGCCGCCGCCCCTTCAAACGACCAACTCCACATGACCTATGAACTCACCGGCGGCATCACCCATCGGATTTCAGTCGGCTTCATGCAACTCAACGGCGTCATCCCCGGCCAAGGATTCCAATACGCCGGATGGCGCGTGCTCCCGCATTTCTACGCCCCTCAGTCCTGGCGCCTGCCCTTTGACCTAGGCTTGGTGGCGGAATTTTCGTTCGTGCGCCCCCAGTTCCTGGCAGACACGCGCCACGTGGAATTGCGTCCCATCGTAGAGCGCACCATCGGCGCCTACCAACTTGACTTCAATCCCGTGGTCGCGCGAGCCCTCCACGGCCCCGGCGTTCACGACGGTTGGACCTTCGAACCCGCCGCCCGCGCCGCCTACGGAGAAAAAACCGCCCGCGTCCGTCCCTATTTGGAGTGGTACGCCGAACTCAGCCCCGCGCAAGTGCACCAACTCTACCCGGGCGTGGACTTAGATCTCGGCCATAATATTGTCTGGAGTCTCGGAGTAGGCGCGGGCCTCACCTCCGGCTCCCCGCGTTTAGTGATCAAATCGCATCTGGAATTCGAATTCGGGAGGCACGATTGAAAACAGCAGTTCTTTTCGCGGTTATATTTCTTAGCGCCGCGAACGCCCAAAACCCCGACGCAGCGTTCCACAAATGGTGGCCCGGCTTCCAATCCGCCGTAGCCCAGCACGACGCAAAAGCCGTAGCGCAGGGCATGCGCTTCCCCCAGCCCTGGGAAAACGGACCCGCCATCCGCGAAATCAAATCCGCAGCCGACTTGGCCGCCCGCTTCGATGCTTACCTGACGCCAGAAATCAAGAAGCAGATCGCCACCAAGAAACCCCAGCGCCTGCCCAACGGCAACTACATCGTCACCTGGCACGCCCGCGGCAATGAATATTCCCTGCACTTCACGCCCGCCGGCAGCGCCTTTGCGCTCAATGGTCTGGGCGAAGGCCCGCCCTAACGCACCCGCTTCATGCGGTAATCTTCGACAGCCGGCATACGCACCACCCGGCACATTTCATGCAGCCGCGACCGCGCCCGCGAGCCGATCATCTCCCCCAACGTCCGCTCGCGAATGGTTTTCTTATCGCCGCCCGGCATCGTGAAGTCCTTGCCGCGCTCGTCGTCCGTCAAATTCGTAGTCGCAATCAGCGGCTTCTTTTGATTGCAGCGATGCGTGATGATCGCCGTCACCGTGTCTTCCACCCAATCGGTCACGCGATGCGCGCCCAAGTCGTCGAGCAGCAGCACTTCCACATCCAGCACTGCCCGATACGCCTCGCGATCCGCCGCTCCCGACGCCGCGTCGTAGCCCGAACGAATGCGGTCCAGCAGATTCTGATAATCGAAGAACAAACACTCGTGCCCCTTGTCGAGCAGCGCGCGCATTGCCGCCACGGCTAAGTGTGTTTTTCCGGTCCCCGGTTCGCCAATGAGCAGCAG
>JALYIB010000155.1 GCA_030775965.1 Acidobacteriota bacterium
CCATCGAGTTGGGATCGACTAAGAGAGCGGCATCCCCGGCGATTTCTGGAATCGACGTGCAGTTACTGGCCACGACGGGAGCCCCGCAGGCCATAGCCTCAAGCACGGGCATCCCGAAACCTTCATACCGGCTGGGAAACCATACCACCCGCGCTTTGCTATACAGCGCGCACAACTCGTCATCGTTCACAAAACCTGTAAACATCGCGGACCCGCCAAGAGCCGCGGCGCGCGCACTATAACGCGGATCACAGTGCCCCGACACAACTAACGTCAAGTCCGGCACGCGCTCTTTGAGGATAGGCCAGGCTTGCAAAACCAAATCGGCATTTTTACGATAATGGAGCCCGCCCGGAAGAAGAACAAAGCGCCTGTGACTCAAGCCGGTTCGTTCTAAGAACTCCTCCCCTACCGGCCCAATGGGATCGAAAAATCGGTTCGGAACCGCATTGTGGATCACGCGAAGTCGTGAACGGATGCTGGGGAACGCCGACCCCAGTCTTTCGGCCGAAAACTGAGAAACGGTATGAAACAAGTCCGCACTGCGGGACAACGTCGCATAGAGGAATTTCCACTTAAGACGTTGCTTCATCGTCGCAAAAGTGTTCGGATGCGCCCCGGAGTCAAAATACGCAGCATCATGCACGGTCACAATCAATCGGCAACGCGAAGTTGGAACGTAGGATTCGCCCGTACAGTGCACGATCTCAGCCTCGGGCCAGTATTTCTCGGCAACCGGATTGTGGAAAGCAAGCCAACGGGCCTGCTGATAAGACGTATCTTTCGAGAATAGATGATAGGGAAACGTGGTCCAGGGTGCGCCTATCTTTTCCACTACGGCTTTGTGATCTGATTCGTCCGCCAGAATGTGGACGTTTACGCCGCCGCGCTGCGCAAGGTGTTCGGTCAACTGGCGCGCGACGCGCCCGGCCCCTGTGGAGCCGTGAATGTTGCGTAAGTGGACGTATGCTAAAACGTTCATTAAAACCGCCAAAATAAAATCAAGTCAAAGCGCGCGAGCTTCAGGCCTTCAGCGAACGCTGCCGAAAGATCCAACGGGCGGCTTGGCCCGGCCACCTAGCGACAAAGAAGCGAACTTGAAGGGCCTCGGGAAAACGCCTTGATCCTGTCCCAGCCGCAGCAAGATCAACGTGACGCTAACCGTCATCGCTACTAGAAAGATATTCGATCCAAGCGTATGATCCGAATAGTGCGTTCGAGCCCATCCCACCAGAACGGTTGCGCAGGCCGTCACTGTATCCAGGATCGCCAGCATGGTTACTCCGGTCGGGAGCGAATCGAGCTTCCACAGGGAGCCTACAACTAGAAACATCGATACGACATGGGCCATAAAAAGCGTGGCAGTCGCCGCGAGCGCGCCATAACTCGGAATCAATAGGGTAGCCATGAATACCACGAAAACAGACCAGATGCCATTGACGACGCCTGCCGACAAGGGCGAAAGTATCATCAAGCGTGACGCGGCGGGGGCCACGCCAAAATGAACCAATAAAGTGGCGATGGCCAGCACCGCCGGCAATTCCGCTCTTAGATAATCCTTGCCGTAGAAATAGCTCAAGATCCATGGGACGACAAGCACTGCGATCCCTGAGCAAACCGTGGCCAGGGCACTCGATACGAACGAGCTCACGGTAATTACGCGATCGGCTCCCCCGTGTTTGCGCGCACCCTCGTCGGTGAAAAATGCGAAGTTCCCATGCTGCACCAGACTAGGCACGAGAGAAGAAACGTTCCGCAACTGCGTTGCGACGGCGTAAAAGGCGACCTGCAGCAACGAGACATCCCAGCGGGCAACTAGAGACGCCGTCCACCAACCGGCAGCGTTCATCCCCGCCACGCCACCAAGTTGCATGAGACCAAACTTCCACACTCTCCCTAGCCGCGGGCTTTCGAGCTTGCGAACTTCATGCGGAGACGGAACGTGCCGGTCCCGCAAGATCAGAACCAGACCCACCACAACTGCGACGAGAACAACGCCGGCCTGGCGCACCAACATCTGGCTGGCACCCAACTTGGCTGCTGAAGGGACAACTGCCAGCAATCCCACGCCGACCAGAGTCGATAGGATAAGGAGCCGGCCAAAGCTCCGGGTTCCGATGAATAGACCGCGGCAGCATTCCAAAAACAAAAACGCTACTGAGGACAGCGCGGCAACTCGCAAAGGACCTGCCAGTTTTTCATTGCGGAGCACCACCCTCGCCATTGGTTCTGCTCCAACCCAAAGCAGCCCCGACGCCACGACCGCCGAAACGCAAGCGATCACCAACAGACAGCGAACCACTTGGTGATAGCTCGGTGCGCCACGAGGGTGTTCCGCTACGAACCGGCTCGCGGTGTCGCCGATTCCCGCGCCGACATACCAAGCCACACTGTTTGCGGCGGTGAGGGCAATCGAATAGGCGCCGAATATCTGCGCGCCACCCCAGCGCGCCGCGAGTATATTCGCCAAAAAGCTTCCGCCACGCTCAATACCCAGCGCCAAGCCCAGGGCTCCCGCTCCAGCCATCAGCGAATGGAGCAGACCCCCACGATGGCCAGGATCAGCCGGAAGATTGGCCGGCTGCTCCGTTGTTAATTCAGCTTTAGCTGTTCCCACGCTCAACATTCCCAGAAACCGATTTGATGACAGATCCCAGTAAATAGAGGGCTGATCACGAGGCCATTCCCATTTGGGAATAGGCAGCATATCTGGCACCCTTGCGAGGATTCCAGTCATTCAAAATTGTGCCCAACACGCGGATTCCATCTTGGGTAAGACAGTCGGCCGCTGCAAGCGCGTTTTCGCGTGTGGTTTTGCGGGATCGAAATACCAGCAATACCCCATCGGAGAGCCAGCCGAGTACTCTAGCGTCTGATAGATGGAGCATGGGAGGGCTGTCGATAATCACCACGTCAAATTCCTGGCGCAACTGCTGCAGAAGACCGCGCATACGCCGCGAATGAAGCTTGGCGGAAATGCCCTCCTGGGTGCTGGCCGTCGGAAGTACGAACAAATTCTCAACCTGCGTAGATCGCACTAGATCTGACAAGGGCTCCTGATTCGGAAGCTCCTCCGGCTGGTCTAAGAATTTCGCGAGACCAGCGTCGCAATCGATACCAAAGATCGCGCCCAAACGCGGCTTACGCAGATCTCCGTCAACCAGGACGACCCGCCGGCCAATCTCCGCTAATGCCACACCGAGGTTCGTCGCCGCCGTCGTTTTGCCATCGCCCGCTTCGGGACTTGTGAGCACGATGACTCGTGAGTGTTCACCTCCGCCGCTGGCGAACAAGAGCGAGTTCATTGCACTGTGATACGCTTCTGCCAGTTCCGGAGTGTTTCGCATCCAGGTACCAAGAGCAATCGAATTTGCTGGATTCTTTCGGATGACCTCCACTGAAGGGCTGGTGTCAAAAATCCGGATGTCGCCCGGAACCGAAAAACGCGGCTTAGGCGCCCGTTGTCTACGGGCCCTCTCCAGCAGCAAGCGAAGGTTTGCAATGCGAATGTTCGGAATAACGCCGAGTTCGCGAAGTTGCAAATAGGAGGCCGAATCTCCCGGATTTTGGAGCGTTCGGTCAGATCGAAGGCGAAAGAAAGAGAGCGCAAGTCCAAGAGCGCTTCCGCCGAAGAAGCCTATGCCAACGCTCGCTAGCATATTAGGCGAGTACGGCTTTACCGGAGGCGTCGCAGTATCTACGATACTGATGGTGCTGGTTCGCAGGGCGGCCACCAAGCCAACTTCTTGTACCCGCTGCAGCAGAGTGTCGTAGATCTTCCGCTCAGAATCAACTTCGCGCCTGAGCATGTCATAATGCACGGCCTTATCGCCGCGTTGCGAGACAACGGCCGCCTGTTTGTCATAGGCGGCTTGCAGCATGGATTCTTGTCTCAGTGCGGCTTGGTAGTCGGAGCGCAGACCACTGACCGTCGTGGCTTGCTCCCCTCTAAGGGCCGATTCTAATGCCGCGATCTGGCCGGTTAATTCGCGCACCTTGTAATGCTCCGGCGTCATCGTGGCGGAAAGCTCCGCGCGCTGGCGTGTGAGATCGGCGAGTCTCATCCTATAATCGCGCATGCCCCCGTCGAGTCCCAAAGGCATAGAGTTCGGTTGCATCTTGGCGACAATTTCGTATTCCGATTCCCTGTTGATACGCGCTGATTCTGCAGCGGATAAGGCCATTTGCAACTGGCGAAGTTTTTCCTCGGCCAGAGTCTGGGCCTCTGAATCCGGCAATAGAGACGTTTCTCGGGCCGTCGATTGCAACTCGGACTCCGCTCTGGTGAGCCGGGCCTTAACGGTGTCCAGCTGTCTAGAGAGCCAGTCCCCGGTTTCCGTCGTGTTCTGCAATCGGGAGTCGGCGTTGTGCTGGATATAGGTG